>CALFOL010000144.1 GCA_937919915.1 uncultured Planctomycetaceae bacterium | reverse complement strand
GACATCTACTCGATTGAAGACCTGTCGCAGCTGATCTACGACCTCAAGAATGCAAACCGCACCGCTCGCATCAGTGTGAAGCTGGTTTCTGAAGTGGGTGTCGGAACGGTTGCCACAGGCGTTGCCAAGGGGCACGCCGATAATATCCTGATTTCAGGCAGTGAAGGTGGCACTGGAGCTTCACCACTGACCAGTATCAAGCATGCTGGTTTACCATGGGAACTGGGGATTGCGGAAACTCATCAAACGCTGGTCATGAACGACCTTCGCAGCCGAGTCCGTCTGCAAACAGATGGTCAGTTGAAAACCGGACGCGACGTGGTAATCGCCACGCTGCTGGGAGCGGAAGAGTACGGTTTCGCCACGGCACCGCTGATTACGCTGGGCTGTATCATGATGCGAAAGTGCCATCTGAATACGTGTCCCGTCGGTATCGCGACGCAGGATCCGGAGCTTCGTAAGAAGTTCAACGGCAAGCCGGAACACGTCGTGAACTACCTGTTCATGGTGGCCGAAGAAACGCGTGAAATCATGGCGGAACTTGGTTTCCGCACGATCAACGAGATGGTCGGCCGTTCGGACATGCTGGAACTCGACCGCGATGTTGCTCACTGGAAGGCGAAGAGCATCGACCTGACACCAGTACTGACGCCGGCGAAGAAGCCATATCCGGAAGCAATCACTTATTGCACCATCGGCCAGAACCACGCACTGGATAACGTGCGCGATATGGATCTGATCGAGAAGTTCAAAGCGTCGATCGAAAAGGGTGAAGAGTTCACCGTGGACGTGCATCTGGAGAACACAGACCGCGCGTTCGGGACGATTCTCAGCAACGAAGTCAGCAAGGTGCATGGCCCCAATGGTCTGCCCGAAGACACCATTCGCATTAAGGCCCGCGGTTCTGCAGGCCAGAGTGTTGCAGCGTGGAGTACTCGTGGCGTGACGATCGAAGTCGAAGGGGACGCCAACGACTTCGCGGGCAAAGGCCTGTCTGGCGGAAAGCTGATCATCTATCCACCAAAGGAAAGCACGTTTGTTCCGAGAGACAACATCATCATTGGCAACGTCGCCCTGTACGGGGCGACTAGTGGTGAAGCCTTTTTCCGCGGCATCGCGGCGGAACGCTTCTGCGTGCGAAACTCCGGAGCTGATGCGGTCATCGAAGGTGTGGGAGACCACGGGTGTGAATACATGACGGGCGGGCGAGTTGTGATTCTGGGGCCAACCGGGCGTAACTTTGCGGCCGGGATGTCCGGCGGCGTGGCCTATGTCTACGACCCGGAAGATAAGTTCCTGGTGAACTGCAATCTGGAAACAGTGGCTATCGAAAAGATGGAAGCTGCAGAAGATATTGCCGAACTGAAAGACCTGATTCACAAGCATCAGAACTATACCGGTTCGGATACGGCGCGACAGCTGCTGAGCAACTGGGAAACAGCGGTTGCGAGTTTCGTAAAGGTCATGCCAATCGACTACAAGCAAGCATTAGCCGATCAGGCTGCAGAAGTCGCAGCGGCAAAGTCCTGATTTCTTAACCTCGGCTTAAAGTGGTCGAGTAACTTCCGCAGATAACACGTTCGGCAGAGCCGAGCTACGGATAACGACAAGACGAAAGATCAGTGAAATGGGCAAGCCAACTGGCTTCAAGGAATATCGACGACAGGTTCCAGCGGACCGTGAACCACTGCTGCGAATTCTGGATTGGAACGAATTCCACGATCACATGAACGTCGGCGAACTGCAGTCGCAGGGCGCTCGATGTATGGACTGCGGCGTGCCGTTCTGCCATACCGGCGAGATGATGGCCAATATGGCGTCTGGCTGTCCGGTGAATAACCTGATTCCCGAATGGAACGATCTGGTTTATCGCGGCCACTGGAAAGAAGCGCTGGATCGTTTGCACAAGACGAACAACTTCCCGGAATTTACTGGTCGAGTTTGTCCGGCTCCGTGCGAAGGTTCCTGTTGCCTGGCAATCAATGAGCCTGCTGTAACGATCAAGAACATCGAGTGTTCAATCATCGACCATGGCTTCGCAGAAGGCTGGGTTGTTCCCGAACCGCCCGAAGTTCGTACGGGAAAAACAGTCGCAATCGTCGGTTCCGGCCCTGCTGGTCTGGCCGCGGCGGCTCAGCTTAACAAAGCCGGTCACACTGTGACCGTCTACGAACGCGACGACCGCATCGGCGGACTGCTGATGTACGGTATTCCAAACATGAAGCTGGACAAAAATGCCATTGTCGAACGTCGCGTCGAACTGCTGAAGGCTGAAGGGATCACGTTTGTGACCAACACGGCCATCGGCAAAGACATTCCGGCGGACAAGCTGAAGGCGGACTTCGACGCTGTTGTGATGGCCACCGGAGCAACGCGCCCCCGCGATCTGCAGCTGCCGGGACGTGAGCTGAATGGCATTCACTTTGCCATGGATTTCCTGCGTCCAAACACAAAGAGTCTGCTGGATTCAGGACTCAGTGACGGCAATTTCATCAACGCGAAAGACAAAGATGTTATCGTGATTGGTGGCGGTGACACAGGCAACGACTGCCTGGGAACGTCGATGCGTCACGGCTGCAAGAGTCTGGTGAATTTCGAAATTGTCGAACAGCCTCCAAGAGAGCGTCCGTCGAACAATCCCTGGCCGCAATGGCCACGTGTTTTCCGAGTTGACTACGGCCACGAAGAAGCGGCTGCCAAATTTGGCAGCGATCCGCGTGAGTTCTGTGCGTCTACAATTGAATTCATCGACGACGGCAACGGTAATGTGAAAGGGCTGAAAGCCTGTCAGGTTGACTGGCAGAAAATCAGCGAAGGCGGACCTCCGTTCACTCCGATCCCTGGCTCCGAAAAAGTCTACTCGGCCGACCTCGTGTTCCTTGCACTTGGCTTCCTTGGACCAGAAGGTGGTCCTGCAGAACAGCTCGGCATTGAGATTACTGAAGGCCGTGGCGGCATGTCGTGGTTGAAAGGTGAATTCGAGAAGTACACCACCGATGTGGACAACGTGTTCGTCGCGGGTGACTGTCGTCGTGGCCAGAGCCTGATTGTGTGGGCGATCAACGAAGGCCGAGGCTGTGCTCGCGAAGTCGATCGCTTTCTGATGGGGGCTACGGATCTGCTGTAGAGTGTTGCGAGTCATTGGTCGTGCTAAAAACCTGGTTCCACAAGCCCGATGCGTTCACGACTTATTAGAGTCTTGCTCAGAATTATGTCCGCAAGGTGGACGCCTTCTGGAAATTCCGAGCGGTAGCCCGAATCGGTTGCGGGGCTCCCGCCTGGCTCACATTGTGGATCGAACGCTTACGGTCGGACCGTGAAACGCATCGAGGACG
>CALFOL010000143.1 GCA_937919915.1 uncultured Planctomycetaceae bacterium | reverse complement strand
GCAAAGGGTCCTCAGCCAGCCGCCGTAATTTTTAATGCAACATTCCTGTCCATGCCACAGACGGTTGCCGGATACTATCCGCTGTTTCCGTTCCGTTTCCTGCTGCTTGACCGCTGGCCGTCAGCCGAACGAATCACACGTGTGAATGCGCCAGTCATCGTCTTTCACGGTTCGGAAGATGAAATGGTTCCTGTTTCGCACGGACGAATGTTGGCGCAAACAGCGCCGAACGGAAAATTCATCGAAATTCCTGGGGGCACTCACAACGACATTCCAATGACGCGGCTGCGCGAGGAATTGGACGCCATCCTGGCAGACCTGGTGCCTGCAGACACAAACGCAGATTCCGAATAACCGGGAACGCCAAAGCGCCTCAGGGTTGGTTTCCGACAATTCCAACAGCGAGATCCATCACGTTGGTGTGCGTTGGCCCTGTCATGAGCAGACCGTCCAGCTGTTGAAAAAACGGATAGGAATTGTTGTTCCGCAGGTACGCGGACGGACTCAGGTTGAGCTTCTGCATTCTGATCAGCAGATCCGAATCCGCAAACGCTCCGGCCGCGTCGGTCGGCCCATCCTCGCCATCCGTACCGCCTGACAGCAAGACGATGTTCTGCCAGTCGGCTGGATTCGGAGCAGCATTGATCGCAGCCAGAACCGCTTCCTGATTTCTGCCTCCCTTGCCTGGCGGATCCGTTTCAGCCAGCTGAACGGTGGTTTCTCCACCGGCAAGAACACACAACGGCGTCCCCTTAGCTTCTGAAGCTGCCGAGAGATCACCTCGCAGTTTGCTGAGTGTGCGGAACAGTTGCTCACCGTGCCGACTCGCATCACCGTCATTAATTGTGCCCTGATCCAAAACTCGGTAGCCACGTTTCTCAGCTTCTGCCGCTGCTGCCAACATTGCGACATTGTTGGAACCGATGACGAAATTCTGAACCGCAGACAGTGGCGCACCGCTCGGAAGCGGCTCACTTCTCAGCCATTCATAGACCTCAGCCGGCACCAGCGTCCCGTCAGGATCATACTTTTGAAGAACATCCAACGCATCGTTTGGCGAGTGGTTCGTCTCGACAGTCGGCCCGGAAGCGATAATGTCCAGCGGATCTCCAACGACATCCGAGATAATCAGCGTGATGACTCGCCCCGCCGCGATGTGAGCCAGCAAGCCGCCGCCTTTCACCCGTGAGAGTCGGCTACGAACGATGTTCAGGTCATGAATCGGCGCACCATGCGATGCCAAAATTCGAGAGGTGGTTAACTTGTCGGCCAGGGTGACCTGCGGCACAGGCGCTGGCAACAAGGCGCTGCCTCCGCCGGAAATCAGCACGATACACAGATCATTGCGGTTCAGAGCCGACACGCGTCTCAGGATTTCTTCTGTACCCGCAACGCCTTCGACCGTCGGCTCGTTCACCCCGGCAGGACGTGCTGGATGCAGATGAATGCCCGGCAGTTCCTGAACACAATCGGCGGGCACGTTCACCCATCCCGTCAGCGGAATGTTGGGCGGCAGATCGCGCAGGGCGTGCAGAACGCCTCGAGCCATACCGGTTCCGGCTTTGCCCGCACCGACAACTTCGATCCGATTCAGGTCCTGAAGCGGAATCTCCTGTCCACAGATCTTCAGGATGTCGTCTGTGCAGAAAATGTTATTTGTGACCAGTCGCTCAGAATCGACTGCGGCGACACCAGCCTTCCAGATTGCGACTGCGTCTTCGCGTAAGCTCACGTCCAACTCCCATCATTTCACGACTTGATTTCGCACAAAAAATGCGCACAAAAAAACTCTCGCCATCGGGTGCGAGAGTATTCTTGTTCATTCCGGTCAGCGTGCAAGCCTGTCAGGCACTGGGCCGCATCTGAGAGTACGTCACGAGAACCTCGTAGAGGTCTGATGAAATCCGGACTTGTTCGTCGCCGAGATCATTCAACCAGGCACGGTCCCAAACAATCGCATCCTTAAGAATTTGAGTGAACTCCTGTAGCTCCATCGAAACTTCCGGCTGCTTCAGTTCTTCGTCCAGTCCATCATTATCGATGAACAGTCGCAAACGTCGACGCATCAGTTTTCCCTTCCCAATACTGTTTATTTCGTGCTGGTCGTGATACCGAAGACTTTCGGTCACACCGGCGATCCCTGTTTTCTTCTCCGTGAATACATCTATCGGGCTTTTCCCCCCAAGTGCTTCATTGAATTTCTGATTGAGTAATTTGGGGGCTTTTTCCGGGTCAGCGGGGATTTACGGGCAGTGGATTTCACATTGGAGACATTCGGGAAACCTTGCGTATTCGGAAGCCTGTAATAGACAAGTAGCAGGGTGCGTTACTGCGGAAACAATCAATTTGCGCGATTAGTCTGCCGATCCAATAGGGGTTTGGAATCCGCATTGGTTCTTCCATTGCGCAAATTCGGCCGAAACGGACAGTGTCCCTATCGAGAGGCGTCACAAGGATGTGTGCCATCAAATCATACTCAAAGCTGTTTTTGATCCTTGTTGCAGCCGTCAGTTCATCTGCCTGCTGCGCAGCACAGAAAGCTTATTATACAATCGCAGGTGACGTCGCATCACCAGGCACCTATTCGTGCCCAGTGGGTGAGCCCATGGATTTGGCGAAATTGCTGGAAAGAGGCGGAGTCGTTTCTGACCAGGGAATCGCCGCGATTCTGCGCGGGCCGTCACTGGAAACCGTTTCGACGAACTCGGTCCGCCCGGATGCCGAACCGAATCAGACGGCGGTTGCGCCAGGTGACGTCGTTGTCTTTCGACGATTTGAGCCTTACGGAAATTTCGAGCAGCATGCCGTGCTGATTAGCGGAGGCATGCCTCGAATCATGCTGTTTTCCAATGGTGGGGTTGCTCTGGAACAGGTTCTTGCGGCAGCCGGATTGCAGGTCGCACGTCGTGCTGATGTTGTGAGAGTTCAATGGGGGACAACGGAACGCCTGTCGTTGCATCAGAGCGAATTGCTGCAGCACGGCGACGTCGTCAGTGTGGCGAATGCTGGTCCGATGTCGGGGCTTAGAATTACTGATACGTTCACGCCGCTCAGCGTTCCTGTTATGCAGACTGAAGTCACAACGTTTAGTTTACCACGCAGCCAGATGGAGTCGGCCGCCGGCGATTCGCAAGGGCTGATCGTACCTCCGCGACCACAATCTGCCACGCTCCACATCCCGGACGCTTTCGAGAGTCCGGATTCTGCTCTGTCGACAGTTTATGAAACCAAAATAGTTTCGACGGAATTTCCGGGCAACAGTCAGATGGAATTGCGAGCCCCCGAGTCCACGGAAAACTTACTAACACCGTTTCGCACCGCATCGTTGGAAAATAATCTCTCTGACACAGAAACGATACAGCTCAGCGATTCTTATCCTTCGGCGACAGCTGGTTCGTCCAGCAACGCGATCTGGAACACGATTTTTGTCGTGGGACTTCTGTTTGCCGCGGGACTCATCGGCCTGGGCTGGTTGAAAACACGCCAGGAACGTAGAATCGAAGCCGAGAGCGCTGAAAACCTGCAGATCTCAGGTGCGACGTACGTGGCAGAGCCCGAGCTTGAAGTTGCTGAATTCACTGCGGTCGAAGAAGTTGAATTGGTCGAAGCAGAATCTTCCAGGCAGACAGTCAGCGAAGATTGCCCGCTTCTGTCTGCAGGAATCGAGGCAACAACGACAGATTGCGTCGATGAAGCTGACTCACCGTGGGAAGAAATGGGCACTCTGTCCGCTGCAACCATCACGGAATCGGCAGGACACGAAACCATGTCAGCGGACACGGGTCCATGGTTTGCCGCAGACTGGTCCGCAGCAGAAGCCAGCTCGGAGACCGAAGCGGGAGTCAATTTGGACAGTAGCACTGCTCCAACAGAAGCCGTGAAGTCAGACATCCTGGAAGATTTGCTGCAGAATCGGCTTCCCATGGAATTGAAGCAGGCACAACTCCCGCTGCAAATTGCTTTGTTCGGCAAACCAGCGGGGCCACAGCGAATTCGAATTGACGCAGCTCATACAACGATCGCTCCACCTCACATGGCATCATCGGCACGTCGGTCTAAGCAAAAGATGCCAGCTGCGAGTGACGATGTGCAGGACAAGCAACGGCATCGTCCTGGTGGCGGACAGTCGACAGGCAGTGATGGTAGTCGATTCGATCGAGCCTTGAATTTCCTTGAGGAGCAGTCTGAGAAATGATCACTGCCATAGATTTTGGTTGTCACACGATTCGAGCGGCACATCGCAGCTCTGCGGAGTCATCAGCCATTACGCTGTATAGCGAGCGTTCCGAATACGTCATCCTTCCCAATCAGGAATCGCACCGTCAGGCCTTGCTGGAACGGCAGATCTCCTACGGCGCGTGCGAAGACAACCTGCTTGTCTTTGGGAATCGTGCGGGGCAGGTTCGCTGGCTAAGTCGGCAGCCTTGCGCACCGTTGTTTACGGACGGTCGCGTGCCAACGGCAGACGCGCCAGCGCGTCAAATCCTGCACGTATTGACGCAGGCGATGCTGCCGGAATCGCCGCACGACAACGGTGTCTGTTGCTTTACAGTGCCTGGCGGTCAAAGGAACACAGACAGTACCGAGTTCCTGGCACGGCTGATTCGAATGCACGGATTTGTCCCCGCTGCCGTTTCGTCGGGCGAGTCCGCCTTGCTGGCATCGGGCAGTGAAACAAACTTTACCGCTGTGACAATCGTGCTGGGCGCCGAAAGTTCCGAAGTCAGCATTACTCGGTACGGTGTGGAACTCGCGTCTGAAACGATTGCTGTCGGAGCGAACTGGATTGACGCCGAACTCGCCAAACAGTTCAAATTTCAGGTCTGGGACGCATCCGGTGAATGTTATCTGGACCTGGAAGCTGTACGTGAATGGAAGCACGATGAACGCATTCACCTGCGACATGGAGTCAGCGAGCGAGAAAGAACGCTGTCACGTTTATACGGCACGATGCTCGATCAAACGGCCCGGATAACTCGGCGTATGCTGCATTCTCCAGCAGTGAAATCTGTGCTGGGCAATCAACGCCTGGCTGTCGTTTGTGCGGGTGGACCAACCCGAATCGCAGGCTTTTCAAGCGCACTTGCGGAACGGTTTGTTGATCACGATGTGGCCAGCCAGATTCTATCCGTGAAAACGATAGACGATCCAACAAACGCAGTGGTTCGCGGTCTGCTGATCTATGGTGAGTTGGAATCGCGCCGGCGACTGGTGCGAAAATCGGCCGCTTGATTCACTGAACTCCGGCAGAGCAGGGCGAAGCTACATACGGTCCAGAAAGCGAATGAAGTCCACTTCCAGGCGACTGATGTCACCAAAGGCCGCCTGGAAGTCACTCAGTCGAGCTTCAGCAGTGTAGGCTTTTATGGGATCACGTTTCCCAATTGTCTGCAGGTATCGAACGAATTCCTGGCGGCGTGAGGGTTTCTCCATCAGGAAGAACGTGAACGCCCAGGCTTCGCTGTATGAGTCGAGCGTGGATTTGAAAAAGTACTCGTCCGACGCGACCAGCTTTGCCAGGTCGCCCATAGCTCGAGTTGGCCGATGTTTGTTTTCAAACCAATCCGCACGCTCAGTATTAATGCGGTCGGCCATTAAATGCCGCCCCTCTTTTTTACGCATCCCGGAGGGCTCAAGAACTGTCGCCAGTCCTTCGACAACCCAGACTGGCGTTCCGCCAAGGCGTGAATGGACCCCAACGTTGTAGCTGACCTGGTGAGTCGTTTCGTGAATGACAGTGTCAGCCGTATTTCCGCTGATAGCTGCATACGCGGCGATTCCGTCGATAACGTTCAGCTGTTTTTCAGCATGAGCCGTCTTTAACAAGCTGGGATCATCGAACAGCGCGACACGATTCGACAGCAGCGAATAATATCCCATCAACGTCTGCGATGGAGGAACATTGTCGCGGCGACAGTACTGTGCGAATTCACTTTGACTGCGGAAAATGACCGCCACCATTGGCACGTCCGGATTCTTCACTGTGAAGCCACGGACGCGATAGAACAATACGACGTCGCGATAAATGGTTTCAAACAGCTCCGCATACTGGTCCGCTCGACCGGGTGGTGCGCAGACCAGGTAATGCGTTGTCCCGGCAACTTCATAGCCCTTGAACTCCGCACGTAACGCCTCGCGAAACGCGCCCGTCGAATCGGCTTCGAACCGGACAGACACTTTTTCGAGTGACTTCAGGTCTCGCATCTCTTTGTGATGCAGTCGCCCCTGGCGATCCATGATCGAACACACCGCTGGTGTGACTCCCAGGATTTTTCCGTCGAGCGTGTCCAGCTGTTTGTCCGTCAGACGAACAAGTCCGCCAGCACGAGCCTGACTGCAAAGCAGCATCGCGCCGATTAGCGAGCCCAGCAGGGCGCGCGACAGCAACCGGCTAATGGTGATTGCGATAGCGTCAGGTTGTTGCGTTTGTTTTAAGTGCATTGATCTCGGATGGGTTCTGGCTTGTAAGCAGTCGCTTATATGTTTTCGCACATAATAA
>CALFOL010000142.1 GCA_937919915.1 uncultured Planctomycetaceae bacterium | reverse complement strand
CCGGATCCCGGATTCAGCGGACAGGATACGTTCACCTACGAAGCCTGTGATGGCAACGGTGGAACGGACATCGCCACGGTAACCATCACGGTTGATGCGGTCGAAGTCTGCATGATGACGCCGATCAACCTTGGGCCGGATGCTCAGGACGATACGAACACCACTCAGCAGGACACCGCCGTAGACGGCACTGTTGCAACCAATGACAGTGATCCGGATGGCGACAGCCTGATGTTTTTCGTCGAAGACGGACCGGTGGATGGCAGCATCGAATTCTACCAGGACGGCACATACACCTACACGCCGGATCCCGGATTCAGCGGACAGGATGCGTTCACCTACGAAGCCTGTGATGGCAACGGTGGAACGGACATCGCCACTGTGACCATCACGATCGATGCGGCGCCAAACAACGCACCTGTCGCCGTCAAAGACTACAACGCAATGACGACCTGTGACATCACAGTCACGGGTAACGTGCTGGACAACGACAGCGATGCCGATTGCGATGGCCTGACAGCAACCCTTGTCAGCGGCCCCGCCAACGGGACGGCAACTTTGGAAGCCGACGGCGCGTACACCTACACACCGAACCCAGGCTTCATTGGCCACGACGTCTTCGTTTACGAAATCAGCGATGGCAACGGAGGAACTTCTATCTCTGACGTGTGCATCGAAGTCACACCACCGGACAACCTGGCTCCGGATGCCGTTGACGACACAATGCAGACGGGGTTCAACACCACAGTCACAGGCGATGTGCTGATCAACGACACAGATGCTGAAGGCGACACCTTGATCGCCTCACTGGTGAACGGCCCAGCCAACGGAACTGTGACACTGGAAACCGACGGAACCTACACCTACACCTACACCTACACCTACACCTACACCCCGAACGCGGAATTTAGCGGAACAGACACATTCACCTACGAGATCAGTGACCAGCAGTGTGGCACTGATACAGCCTGCGTCACAATTGATGTCGCCCCGCAACCCAATGAATGTCCGGAAGCTGTCAACGACGACTTCGCCACCTGCGAAGATGAAACCCTGACAGGTAACGTTCTGATCAATGACGGTGACGTAGACGGTGATACGCTCACAGCCTCGCCGCTGACCGATGTTCTGACATCCGAAGGCGGTCTTGTGACTCTGCATCAGGACGGCAGCTTTATCTACATGCCGGCCAGTGGATTTTCTGGTGTCGACACGTTTACCTATTCGATGTCAGACGGCAACGGCGGAACAGCGACAGCGACAGTTTCGATCACGGTCCATGATATCGCCGATCCGCAGGATGACCTGTTTAGTGGTGACGAAGGAACCAGCATCGCTGGTGATGTGATCCTGAACGACGGTACGGTGACAGCTGGCTCATCAGTTGTGGTTGTTGACGGTCCAGCCAACGGTACGTTAACCCTGAACACTGACGGGACATTCAACTACCTTCCGAATGACGGATTCTGCGGCGAAGATTCTTTCAGCTACGCGATCAACGGTCCCTGTCAGCCGTCTGAGACAGCGAACGTGCGACTGGTTGTGAGCGAAATCGTCTGGAACACGACGATAGTCTCTGCGGGCAACAGCGGTCAGGTCTGGGGCGATCCTCACTTCGAAGGCGATGATGGAGGACTTTACGACGTGCAGGGAGAAGCGGGCCATATCTACAACCTCCTGAGTGACTATGGATTGCAGGTCAATGCCCTGTTCGTCCCTTGGGAAGGTCACGCAGGATCGACGATGGTGGGCGCGATTGGCGTCCGGATTGGCAACGACCTGATTCAGGCAAACCTAAGCGGTACGGATGTCAATGGCGTCGAATTGCAAGCCGGCGGATCACGCGTGATCGGAGCCACGACCGTTGAATTCGATGGCGAATACACGACGGTCACCACGGCGGAATACAAGTTGGAATTTCGCAGGCGTGAAGGCTGGATGAACATGAAACTCGACGCCATCGATCCGTTTGCCGACAACATCGCTCCGCATGGTTTGTGGGGACTGACTGTCGACGGTGATGCGGATCCTCGCAACGGTGACTACTTCAAGGACAACTGGAATTACGCGTTGCAGGGCGGCGGAGCCCTCGACACCGTCGATGAAGACGGCAACCTGGTGGTGTCTCAGCGAGGCGACGACAGCGCTTACAAGCTGTACGAAGTTGCCAACCTGTATTCAACAGAAGCCCTGAATATTGCTGGCGACCCGTTCTTCCGATTTGACGCGGCAGAAGGCACTGGACTGGAACGTGTTTGATTCAGCGTTTTGAACGCCGCTGTCTCCGGAAAATATTCGGGGCATCACGATTTATGTGTTAACCAGAGCACACTCTCGAACTTCGGGAGTGTGCTTTTTTTGTTGCGAAATCAGCCGGATCTGCCGAATTCTGTCCTCACAAATTCGCGTAAGGTGTTGAGCCCAATTCACGTCATTCCGGACGACGGAAGATTTCTCTGACAAGCCAAGTTGTACTTCGGCAGGCTTCGACAGTCGACAAAGACGGTCACTGTGAAGCTAGGTTGAGTTGATGGAGATCGGCTGCGGACTTTCGCCACAGTCGGCCCGCTTCGAAGATTCACGACCTGGAGGGTCAGGAATTACGTCGATGAGCAGACAACAACAGGAATCGACGATTGCCGCGGAACGCTGGTAATCAGCACGGAGGCTTTTCATCCCATGGCTGGGATAATCGTTACATCTTACCATCTCGCTGTACGCCAGTGGCTCCTCTGCGCCACTGCGATCTTTGCGTGCGCGTGTCCGGTGGATGGTCAAATCCTCTCGCCGCTGCCGCCAGATCAGTCTGAATCCTCGACAAACGCGCAGGTCGCCCGACTGCCGCACTATCAGCTTGATATCGAACTGCATCCGCAACAGCGGCGAGTCAAAGTGCAGCAAGCGACCCGTTGGACGAATCACGGTACTCGAGCGACCAGCGAACTCGTCTTTCAAGTGACAGCCAACAACAAGCTGTCGGACGAAATGATTGATCTCGGCGAGCGAACAGTCGAATCACTGCGACTCGAACCACGCCACAGCATCGACTATCACGGCCGACGATTTCACCTGAACCACGGCACGGTGGACGGCAATGCCGTCGAGTGCACGTTCAATCCCAAACACGACACGCAGATGCACGTCGCGCTGCCGGAGCCCGTTCAGCCGGGTGGTTCGGTGGAAGTGACACTCGACTTCTGGATTGATATCCCGCAGGTCATGGGACGACTCGGACAGCACAAAGGCGTCACCAATCTGCTGAACTGGTATCCAGTGCTGGCTGTCTACAACGACAACGCATGGAAACCGGTGCCTTACATCCCATGGCATCAACCATGGCACAACGAAGCCGGAAACTACGATGTCAGTCTGCGCCTGCCAGCCAGCTACAAACTGGTGACGGGCGGGCACATCGTCAACCGCACCATCGACTCGGACGGCTATCAGCAACTGCATATCAAGGGCGAAGGACTGCGAGACTTTACCATTGTCGCCAGCGAACGCTTTCAGGTGCTCACCTCGCAGTCGGAAGGCATTCCGATTCGTGTCCTGCATTTCGCTGAACACAAAGCTCACGCACAAGTGGTGCTGAAGACGGCGGAAGACTCCATCCGGCAATACACCGAATGGTTCGGTGATTTCCCCTATAAAGAACTGGAGCTGACGGAATCCTATTTCGGCTGGAACGGCAACGAGTCATCCGGCGTCGTGATGATTGACGAACGCATCTTTGATCTTCCTCAATATGCCGAGCGGTATATCGAGCATCTGGCCAGCCACGAAATCTGTCATCAATGGTGGTACTCGGCCGTCGGAACCAACGGCTACGACGAACCCTGGATGGACGAGGGTTTGGTCACGTGGTTCACGCGCGTCAAGATGGAAGACAAGTATGGCAAGGAGGCCGAAGTTCTGAAGGTGCCGGGCTATGGTCCGTTTCAGTTTCCGAACGTGCAATATCGCAGCCTCGTACACAGCGGATACGACACGTATCGACAACGAGGCAGTGCTGGCGCGGCCTTGTCGTCGCTGGACGAAATCGGCCATCTGCACAATCTGTTCTCACTGGTGTACGATCGAGGGGCCCGCGTGACGGGAATGATTCAGCATCGCATGGGCCGCGAAGATTTCTTCGTGTTTATGAAGCAGCTGTTCGCCAAATATCGTTTCAAAATCCTGACCGCCGCCGATTATCAGCGAGAGCTCGAAGAATTCACGGGCGAAAGCTGGGAAAACTTCTTCGGCGACTGGTTGCACGGCCACGACGATACCGATTGGAACCTGCAGAAAGTCACAGTCACCGAAACAGACCGCGGTTATCAAACGCAGGCGCGGGTCACACAGGCTGGACCAATCAGCGAAGCCGTCGAAGTGGGCTTTGAATTCAAGAACGGCTCCAGTCCGTTGCGCATGGCGACTCTGACAGAGAATCAGCAACCACAGGACGGCGTTCGCGTTCAAAAGATGGCTGAAAACGATTGGCTGGTCACGATCGTATCAGACGAAAAGCCGACGCAGGTCACCGTCGACCCGGACGGTTATATTGTCGATTCGAATCCATACAACAACTGCTGGAAATCCGAGTTCGGTGTCCGCGTCAGCCCGGTGTACACGCCGATCGACGAAGCGACGATGATGCAGCCATGGCAACAACACGGTCTGGTCGCTGGCTTTGGTGTGGATCCGGAAGGCCGGCTTGGTCTCCGCGCGTCGCTGGTGGCTTCCAACAAATACCGGGTCTCCCCTTTCCTTGCGTACACGGCCGCCACTGCGGGCAGAAACGATGACCATCTGTCGGCAGGGGTGGACGCAGTCATCTACAACGCACCCGCAGCCAACTGGCAGTTGTTGGGACGCTACGAGTACGCGTTGTTGTCGACACTGGCGAATAACCCCGGACACCAGGCGCGCTTCGCCGCTCGCAAGGTGTTGAATTACACGTCCAGTCTGGTGTACCCAAACCTGAGCTACATCGATCTGTACACGCGTTTCGGCGACAACTTCTTTCCCGATGAAGACAACACCATCAACTTGAATCCGCAAATCGAACAATACAACAACGTCCGCGCCTTCGGGGTCGATGTGCACGCGGATTCCCAAATGCCATACTGGGACCCGGATCGCGGTGTGCGTTTCGACGCCAACTTTGAACACGGATTCAAAGTGTTCGGTGGTGGAGACACCTACAACCGGGTTTCAAGCCAGGTCGGCGTGGTCCAGCGCCTGCGAGACGCTCCGGGTTGGTTGTCTGACACAAAAGTCGCCGCTCGAATTGCCGGCGGCTATGGCTGGGACGACAATGGCGAGCACTTCCGCTTCGGCGGACCCGGTCGATTCCGAGGTCGCGATGCCACGGCCACAGAAGGCAATGCGTTCTGGTTGTCATCGCTGGAATGGCGGTTTCCGCTGGGCGGCGAAATCGACTATGAATTATTCGACAACACCGCGTCGCTCAACTCCGTCGATGGTGCGTTGTTCTATGACGTCGGCCGCTCGTTTCTGCAGGGAGATGCTCAAGGCAAAGTCGACCACGCGATTGGGGCAGGGCTCTACTTCCAGATTCCGCTGCTAAGCTTCGTCGAAAACCTGACCGTTCGCACAGAATACGGTTACTCAGTCACCAACAGCACGGGTGCGTTCTGGTTCGGACTGTATCGAGCGTTTTGAAACTCTCACTTAAGAGTTGGCAAGTCATGAGTTGGCCATTCGTTCCCGCCTTTCGTGGTTTGAGGGCTTGAACAGCAGGGCCAGCTACC
>CALFOL010000141.1 GCA_937919915.1 uncultured Planctomycetaceae bacterium | reverse complement strand
CTAAGCTGCCCACGACGATCAGTGCGAGTTCGATGCCGCTGGCACGAACTGCCGCGACTGCTTCGATGACTTTCTCAACGTTCTTGTGTCGTTGGTGAGCAAACGTGATGACGAATCGCGGCGATAGGTTTGGATAAACCTCTACCGGACATTCGAACGAAGTTGTGCCGGGATAAATCGTCTGGACCTTCTCCCGCGGCACATTCAAAGCTTCGACAACTTCGCGATTGGTGGAATCGCTGACGGTCAGAATGCGAACGGCCTTGCAGGCACTAACGCGGTAGCTGATCTGTTTGTAGAGCCGCTGGATTCGCCCCATTGGCAAATGTCGGTAGCCCAGATCCGCGACACCCCAGACGGACTTGCAACCGATCGGGAGCAGTGGAAGTTGCCCGATCGGCTTATGATACAGGTCAGGTCGAATTCTCTTCACCGCGCGGAGGATCGAAAGTTCCATGTCGATGACGGAGTTCACAGACCGGTCTTCCAGCACCAGACGGTCGTGTGGAATGACTGGGGCGATATACGACAGCGTTTGTTCGTCGACATGCACATGCAGATCGATCTGTTGCAGCTGTTCCAGGGCCGTGATTAGTCGCAGGCAATGGGAAAACTTTCCGCTGAACGCATTGTCTCCCTTGCGGTGCATGCGAATGCAGTTCATAAGGATACGCGGGGCTGTCATGGTCGTAGAGCTCCGGTGTCGCGGGTCGTAACGGTCTGACGGGAATCGCAACGGACCCACATTCCCTGATCGGCAGATTTTCTCGCAATGAACAGGGCCTTTCAGGTATTGTCGACTACTACCCGCCGCAAACGCAGGGATCCTTCGGTCATCAATATGAAAATCCTTGTCTATTCGATGAACTTCTGGCCGGAACCAACCAGCACCGGAAAATACTCCGGTGAAATGGCCGTGTGGCTGGCTCAGCAGGGGCATGACGTGCGAGTGATCGCCGCGCCCCCATACTATCCCGAATGGAGAATCGCCGACGGCTATTCTGCCTGGCGCTATCGCCGCGAAGTGCACCAGGGTGTCGACGTTCGTCGGTGTCCGGCATGGATACCATCGCGACCGAACGGATTGAAACGCATTCTGTATGCTGCTCTTCGGACTAACCTGCGGTTGGGAGGCATTCAAAGCGTTTTTCTGGAAGCCGGATGTTGTGATTGTTGTGGAACCTCCAATTGCCTGCGCACCCGCCGCCTGGTTCTTTGGTCGGCTGGGCGGTGCAAAGCTCTGGCTGCATGTTCAGGACTTCGAAGTCGACGCGGCGCTGCGTTTGGATATGTTGCGGCTTGGAATCCTGCGGAAGGTGGCTCTGGGGGTTGATAAATTTATTACGCGACGATTTGATCGACGATCAACGATCTCTGCCCTGATGATGCAGAAACTGGCCGACAAGGCAGGCGGCGAAACGGGCAACGTTTTTTTTTGAATTGGGTTGACTGCGAACAAATCTACCCTGTCCACGTTTCCAGATTTCGTGCAGAACTTGGTTTGAAAGACGATCAAAAGGTTGCACTGTATGCGGGCAACATCGGGAAGAAGCAGGGCCTGGAGATTTTATTGGAGGCGGCTCGGCTGCTGAAAGATCATCAGGATCTGATATTCGTCATTTGCGGAAACGGGGCGGCATACACGCAGATTCGAACCTTAGGAGACGGGCTGCCAAATGTTGTCTGGCTGCCCGTTCAGCCCACCGAAAAATTGAACGACCTGCTGAACCTGGCAGATGTCCACCTGCTGGTACAAAAAGCTGATGCCGCGGATGTGGTCATGCCATCCAAGCTCACTGGGATGCTGGCGTCCGGCCGAACCGTGCTGGCGACCGCCAACCCGGGCACTCAGGTTTACGATCTAGTCCAGAAAATCGGTGTCGTTGTGCCTCCGAAAGAACCGCAGTTGTTTGCTGACGCGTTAGTCAGCATGCTGGAATGTGGCGAGCAGCGGTGGGAATACGGTATTCAGGCACGTCGGATTGCTGAAGACACATTGAGCCGCGATGCGATTTTGAAGGCATTCGAAGTGGAACTTGAAGACTGCGTCCATGGCACGGTTGGGGAGGCGATACGGCCCGACTCATCTGCACCGATCAAGCGAAGCCCAGATCGGTGTACATCGCGTCGTTGATTGCCTGATTTCGTCGTTGATGCTGCCCTTCTCCGCAGAATCCGTTAGCTGCCCATGCGACAACAAGTTTGCGTTCGGGATCGCAAAACCCGATGGCACATTGGGCACCGCCGTGACCGAACGTCGCTGGTGAACAGTACTGGCTGAAACCGTATGGAACAGTCTTTATGCCGTATCTATTCGAATCCACGATCAGCCCCAGTCCAAAGTCGACGATGTGCTGGAACGTCGTGTCGAATTCGCCCACTCTTTGCCGCGATGTCATGGCTGAGATCGTTGCAGGTTGCAGTAGTTGTTCGCCGTTTTGTGTTTCGCCATTGTTCAGCAGCATTTCGTAGAACGTCCCGAGTTCACGAATCGGTCCGCGAAAATTTCCGCCTGGCGAAGGCGCTGTTAGCCACGGTTCGTTGCCGTAGTCGCTTGTGACAAGTTTGCCAGCTTCGCGTGACAGGAGTTCGGGAAGTCGATTTGCGATTTGTGGGACATCGTTGATACCGCACCAGGCGTCATGGATTTCCAGCGGGGTGAGAACTTCGTTACGGAGAATTGTCTGGAAACCACGTCCAGCTTCATCGATCGATTCCAGAATCGCTCCCAGTAGAAACCAGGTGCTTTGTGGTTGATAAGCGCTGCCTGGCGTGAGTGCTTCCGCGTCGCAGATTCGTGAAATGATTTGAGTCCACGGCAATGTGGGCCAGCCGGTATCCAGCAGTGGGACACCGCTGGTATGAGTCAGCATCTGGCGGATTGTGACCTGACCGACTGGGCGATCTTTTGTGTCGGGAAGGTACTGACTTGCTGCAGCGTCCAGGTCAATTCGCCCTGCCTGCCATGCGCGGCAGACGGCTGCGGCTGTGATGGGTTTGCCTGCGGAACGCCAGAGCATGATCGTCGAGGCGGACATCGGGACGTCGGGCCTGGCGAAACCGAATCCTGCATCCAGAACCGGTTGCCCATCGATCGAAATATAGGCTTGAACGCCGGTATGGAGGTTGCGATCAATACCCTGCTGGATCGCAGTTCTAAGGTTATCAAAGGTCACGTCGTCAGCTGTCCGAATGGTGAGGATGGAAACGTAGCGGCTTGTGATTTTGGTTCCATCCGTGATGTGAAATGTTTTTCTCGACCTCGGATATCACTGATGTTATTGATGAAGGTCAAGACAAGGATGGCGGGATTTTAGTGCTCAGCTGTGTAAAGCGGTACTTCGAATCACTTTGCAATGGCGAAGTGGTTCCCTATATTTGGCGAGTCGCTTCGCCATTCTGGTCGTGGTAGAGAGTAAATATGTCGGAACCGGCTGAACCAACGGACGTCGAACTGAAAATTCTGAAGCTATTGGGAGGCAGCCGGGGGCGACGGCCAGAGTCATCCACAATGCGGTCCGCTGGTGAAGAGAAAACTATTCGACCACAGTGAAAATGTTGTCCGTGATGCTCGAGAAGGGCTTGGTGCGGCGAGACGACAGCATTCGTCCGCAGACGTTTTTTGCGACGGTGACTCGCCGCCGAGCTCAAAAGAATCCGGTCTCGAAACTGGTCATGAAAGTCTTCGATGGGTCCGCGACGTCTCTAGCCATGCAGGCGCTGTCCGGCAGCCGCCCGACTCAGGAAGACCTGCGAGAAATACGTCAACTTCTGGATGAATTGGAGGGTCGGTCATGAACGTTGTTCTTGCCGAAGTCATGGTCGAGCCTCTGGGCTGGATGATTGTTCATTCCCTTTGGCTGCTGCTGTTGCCATTCGTCGGGTTGATGGTTGGCTTGTGGCTGCTGCCCGAGCACCGGTCACGAGCGCGATACGCCGCAGCGCTGGGGACGTTATGTGTGAGCGTGTTGATCGCTGCGGTCTTCGTCTCAGTGGTGCCGCAGAATGTGGATGCCAGTGATCAGGCGACGGAACCTGTCGCGGTCGAAGAGACCGCTGCTGACGATGTGTCGGATCCGGATCCGGTTGCGTTGTCTGCGGCACCAGTCGATGTTCCGCTGCCGACTGAGAAGTTTCCGTCGTTTGCAAAGTTCCCGGCCAGTGGTACAGGGCTACGAGTGAAACTTGACGATCGGCGTTGGGTGGAATTTCACGCGATGGCCTCGGTCGACAAGATCAACAACGAAGACCTGAAAGTGTTTTGGAAAGCGGACGGCGAACTCATCGACGCGCCGAAGAGCTTTGATCCGACGGTGCTGGTTCCTGATCTGGTCGACGACAGAATGCCCGAAGTGAATCGTGAGGTGCTGGTGCAGGTTGTCGGACCGAAAGGGAATCGGGTGGGAATGAGCACGAGTGGCTACGGTGGGCATGGAAGCTTTACCGTTTCCGTCGACGATGAATTCGATCAGTTCCCGCTCAACAATAGTATAAGTGGCATTCGCAGCAACCACGCTTATGTTGAGTTAAGTGTGACGAAGGAACACTGGGAAGACGTTCCGGTTGACGACCCTGAAATTGCGAGGGTGCTTTACAATGAGGAGCGTAGCATCTTTAACAAATCGCAGATTCGCGTCGTCTATGTACTTGCCGCAGAAGCCTTTGAATTTGCGTGGACAATGGAGGTTCAGCCAGACGGTGAAGAATCTTTCCCGGTGACCCCGGGAAGGTCGAGCAGCCGCATCGACAATGTATTGCCGAAGCCACTTCAGGAAACGCTCGACCCTGCCGCAAAGAAGCTTCAGATGATCGTCTTCTTTTTTGAGCACGAGAAACCGATGCCGAAGGTCATTCGTCTACAACGCAGCCGGTACGACTATGTGCGATTTGATAACCTGAGCGTCTTTCCGGGGCCTCGATCCGCTGTTCGGGTGAGCGTCAACGGCATACCAGTGACTGACGGAGATGGTGCCGCCGCGGCCCCGTTAGAGACTGTCGCTGTGCCTGAAGCGGAGGTTACCAGTGAAGGCGATGAGCAACAGAAACCGGAATATCTGGCACTCACGGGAACTGTTGTCGACAGCAAAGACCAACCGGTTTCCACTTGCTGGGTCGGGATGTTCACCGATCCACAGGTTTCTAATGAATACAAGTCGCCGTCAGGATTCGATGATGGCCCCGACTTGTCTCACGAAGGATTAACCGACGCCAATGGCCGATTCACGATCTTCGCCAGGAAGACTCACTTTGTGTTTGAGGGAGCATTCTGGGCTGTGGGACGCGATGGCGCTTCCGGCGTCAAATTATTGAACGCGACCTGGGCTCACACCAAAGACAATCTCAAGATCAGGATTGATGACAAGGTTGGAGCTGTCCGTGTGTTGGATCCTGACGGTCAGCCCGTTCCGAAAGCGAAAGTGACGTTGGAAGCCGTTAAGATTCCTCGAAGTGTCACCAGGCGCCTGCCGCTCGAGGTACAGCAGCGACAGATGGCGACGACCGATGAGAATGGCATCGTCAAATTTCTCGGCTGGCCGTCCGCGGCCATTCGCGGTGTCGCGGTGACTGTTGATGGATATGGCACGCAGGTTCTTAATCACCGTTTGGCGTCGCGGTGGGTGAATGGTGATGAGCCGCTGCCGCTGACATTGCGACAGACCGCCAGTTTGAACGGCCGCGTGGAAGGCTTTGATCTAAAGCAGCACAGCGGTTTGCAGTTGCAGGTTCTGACGGAAACTTACGACGGAAAACAACCGCGGCTGGAAG
>CALFOL010000140.1 GCA_937919915.1 uncultured Planctomycetaceae bacterium | reverse complement strand
AGGTGCTGTCATTAACTGAATGTCGCTTTGAGTATCCAGTCCCACGAGCAGCTCGGAACTCTCGTCTGACTCGTCGACAAAGTCGTCGGAAAGTCGAATATCGCTGTCCGAATCAGCCTCTTCAACAAAACTGACGTCGCTGTCGGAAGCATGTTCGATCAGTTGCACGTCGCTGTCGGAATCTCGAGCCTCGCCAGTGTCTTCACTGAAGTCTATCACGCTGCTGGAGGCCAGCTCTTCTGCGACGAGATCTGCTTCAACATCCAGAGACGAATCGCCAGACAATTGTACGTCGCTGCCGATTTCCACCAGATCCGGATCGGAATCGAAAACGGAATCATCGAATGCCAGGCGGACATCGCTGTCGGACGAGGAGAAATCGAGTGCTCCGTCTTCAAACGCAACATCCTCAATCACGGTTTCACCGACCTCTTCAGCAACCAGCCGTATGTCTGCATCGGAGATATCCGCTGCAACAGTCGCGTCCTCAACAATCTTAATTTCGTCATCGTCAAAGAATGAGTCGTCGAAGTCCATTTCTACAGCGCTGTCAGCGGCCACCTCTGCGTATTCTACTTCGTCTTCGTCATCCACTTCGACAACGGCGACGGGAGCATCTTCCTCGTCTTCTTCAAAGAACGATTCATCGAAGTCCACTTCGACAGCGTCGTCAGTGGCAACTTCTTCGAATTCGTATTCGTTGTCTTCTTCGACAACGGCGACAGGAGGAGGAGCGTCGACTTCATCTTCCTCGAAGAACGCATCATCAAAGTCGATTTCGAATTCTTCATCGTCGGCCTGCAACGGAACGTCTTCGTTGATTTCGTCAGCAGTCAGCGGCACGTTGGTGATAATCGGGATGTCAGGCGATGAATCGGTTTGCATCAATCGGCCAAGTTCTTCGACACTCTCACGGGTAAACTTCCAACTTCCGCGATCCACAAATCCGCGGATCTCGCCCTGCTCCCGCAGACGCATCAGCTTGTCCGTAGACATTCCGAGATACGCGGCAGCTTCTTCAAGGGTCATGTATTTGTTGGCCATCTGTTCACAGACTCCCGGGTGAGGTACAAACGGGCAACCCCGAATGACCCCGATGATTTGGCTCGTGAATCAACTCCAACTCGTTGAACACGAATTGGAAACTGAACTCGTTATCTTCCCTGCTGTTAAATTCTGCGCATTCCCTTGCCTGTGCGCAATTCTAAATCTCAAAAAGGTGGATGCAAGTTCTTTGTGCCCAACGCGATGTGACTTATTCATCTGCCTCAATGAGTGTTGCGGTGATTGCGATTGCACCTGGCAAAGGGGCGTTTCGCAACCTACACAAAGTCATAAAACGCGAATAAGCAGACTAATCGAGCGTGTTGCAGCCAACTTTCTGTATCCCTGGGCTCGTCATCAAAGCAGGCTTCGCTTCAGAAAAAACTGTTAATGACCAATTCTGCAGAATCTGCCGCCACTGTTTCTTTGGTGCTTTTTTGCAACACTTTGAGACAGTCGCCCTGTGAAAACACTGGCAGATTCGCAGTTGCCGGGGGATAATCGCTTCTTTTCTGCTTTCCGCCCCAATATTCACTCGGTCTCGCAGGACCGCGGCAACTAAGTGACGTCCGCGACGAACAATTCATCAGTCGGGTTGCTCATGAGCCCTCAGGTCATCTATTTGGAAAACGAAAGCTGGTTGCGCACAGTCGTGCGCAGTCGGGTGCCGGAACCGGAGGCAGTAGAAGATATCATGCAGAATATCGCTTTGGCGCTGGTTCGCCAGAAGGATACTCTAGCCGAAATCAACCGTCTGGGATCGTGGCTGTATCAGGTTGCAGTGCGTCAGGTACTCATGTATCGACGGACGCGGGGCCGGCGCAGACGTTTTGAGGAAGGGTTGGTTAAGCGGGCCACAACAGGGGCGGTCGACGCTGTGTACACAGCAGCTGGACCGGTGGATCGTGTACTGGCGGCCGAGCAACAGCAGAGTGTTCGAGCCGCGATGGATCGACTTAACGAATTGGATCGTCAGATCCTGTTGCTGAAGTACTCAGAAAACTGGACCTACCAAGAGCTGTCGGAGCATCTTGGCGTGGGAGAAGACACGGTGGAGTACCGTCTGTCGAAAGCTCGCAAACGGCTGCGGGTATTGCTTTCGAAGTCAGTGGCGAGCAATTGAACGGAATCATAATCTCAACGCAGGCGTTGTGTTGGTTATGTGACAACTACGGTAACAACTAAGCGGGCGGAGTATCTGCCAGTATCAGGAAGGTCGTCATGTCTGGTCATGTTGATGAACAATTAATTCAACGCTGTGTGGACAATGAACTCACCGCGCCGGAACGTCACCTTTTGTTGCAGCAACTTGAAACTTCACCAGGCAGCTGGAAGACTCTGGCCTGCACGTACATGGAAGAACAATTGTTTGCTGCCGCCGTCGTAGACGCTGATCGGCAAACTGCTTCGCGACTTTCAGGACAAACAATCACTGTCATGCAGACAGGACGGCATTGGCTGCATCATCCACTGACGTCAGTCGCCTTGTCGGCCTGTGTGGCTTTGCTGCTGGGGCTGTTGATAGCGGGGAATGGAAATTCGAATTCGACGACACAACCACAGATGACCGCATTGGCCGAGGTTCAGCCTGACGTTCGGTCTGCAAAAACAGATGCCATCACATCCGAAGGGCCGCTGAATGACAGTGGTGCCGTGTACCGGGTGCAGCTGGAATCCGATGGAGGCACGGTGAAGAATGTTCCGGTCTTCGACGATCCGTCGCGTTACCTGACAGAATACGAATCGCTGCAGCAACGACTTCTGGATTCGCTGGGGAGTGACCTTCCCCGCGGTGATTCCAGCCCGGAGATCAATTTTATTCGCTTACCCCTGCAGGATGGACGGGTGATTGTGGTACCAGTGGAGAGTTTCCTGCTGAGTCCACGATTTCAATAGTCGCCGTTCGCCGCGGCTGACAGCTTCAACTTGCGTTCACCACCGCTTCGCCTGGATGGATTTCTTATGCAACGCCAACTAATTTCACCAATACGCATGTTACTGCTGTGTAGCGTTCTCAGCTGCACCACCATCGCATTGGCTGACGAAGCCGTCACGTCACAATCTGTGACTCAGAAAGTTGAAGTGAAGGTTCAGTCTTCCACGACGCAGGACGGGGACGCCGAGCCTCAGACATCCGTCAGCGGTAGAATCGTGATCGTTGGCCCGGATGGCGAACGCAGAGAGTATAACCTGGATGACGAACTACCTGGCGACCTAAAGCTGAACCTCAATAACATCACTAATGGGATCATGATCTCGCCGGACAAAACCCAGACAGATGACGACAAGCCACGATACGTGATTGGAGTGGTCTGCCAACCAGTTGACAAGGTGCTCCGGTCTCACTTAAAGCTCAAAGGCACCGGCCTGGTGATTTCGAGATTGTCGCATGACATGCCAGCAGCGAAGGCAGGCCTTGAAGAAGGAGACATCCTGATTGGTGTGGGTGACAAAGAGTTCAGTCACATCAAAGACCTGGTCACTGCAGTCGCGGAATGCAATGGAGCACCTCTGACGTTTCGACGTATTCATGAGGGCCAGGTTTCTGACGTGGTCGTGACTCCCATTGAATCCACAGACCTGGCGAAATCCCACCTAATGGAATCGGCCAGAGAACTGCTGTACGGCAAAAACAACGGGGTCATGATCCAGAGTTTTGGCCCAGGCATTCAACTGGATAGCGCAGAGGACTTCGAAGAAAAATTCGCTGAACTCCTGGCGAACGCCCGCAAGAACGCAAGAATGGCGTCGGCCAATGCCCGGGTCGCTACAGAAAACGGCGGGATGGAAAAGCTCAAGCAACAAATAGAACAGAACCGTGCTGAACTGATTGAGCTAAAAAAACAGCTGAAGGCGTCCGAAAGCGGTCAATGACGATAGTTTTGGGACTCAATCCTTCTCAGACTCAGGAAATGCAGCTGTTTTGGGCAAAAAACGCCCGAACACCCCCCAGGATCCGCTGGTGGCAGGATTCCGGCCGAAGTACAGTCTGATCGTGTGATAGAGTCATCTTGCCGATAACTTTTCTGGCAACAACTTTTGCACATGACTTCGTAACTGCCTTTGCCGGACGAACTGACAGGACGCTTCGATGACGATTTCCATGACCGAATACTTCCGCACGCGCAAAGCCGATCGGAAGAAGGAAACTCGGTACCTGAATGTCATTAACAAGGACAGCTGCACGTCTTGTAATTCCTGCGCAACCGTTTGTCCGGTTGACTGCATCTACGAAGTCGTGAGCCCGATTCCGTCGCAAAGCTACCACCAGATCGATACCAGCCGCTGCATTGGCTGCCAGATGTGCTATCGCTCTCCAAACGACAGTTCCGATCTGTACACTCTGACGATCTGCCCGTGGAATGCGATCGACATGCTTCACAATCCGAACGTGAAGCCAGCCGACGAATCGGTGCTTGAGCCGTATTATCGCGGCACAACTTCTGACATGCCGTGGCCGAAACTCGAAGAGTACTGTTACCAGCTGTTCCTTGACGGTGAAGTCTTCATTCCAGCCGCTGAAGACACTATGCACGGATACTTTCGCATCCTGCAGGAAGCGTCCTGGATGTACAGTGAAGAAGACAACGTTCGGATCGTGCAGGAAGACGTTGAGAACGGCGAAGGCTTTGTTCGCTATACAGCAACAGAAGCTGGCCGCGATTTGATGGATGTTATCTTCGAAGACTACGAGCGAATCTTCATGGATTAGCGTCTTGTCCGGATTGACTTGATGAGTTTGGTGCCCGTGTATCAGCCGTTCCAGGGGACTGGCAAAGCCAGTGGCACCATATCGCACGTTAGCTGCGGGCAGTCTGCCAGAAACTGAAGCTTCGATCGTTCAGGTAGATT
>CALFOL010000139.1 GCA_937919915.1 uncultured Planctomycetaceae bacterium | reverse complement strand
CCTGGGAATCTTTGTTCAGACTCTGTCGTCACATGAACTGTGGAATTCCGATCGTCTCCCAGCCCGAAAACTCAGGGATACCACATGTTTTCAAGCCCCCGAAGTTGAATCATCAAATGATCAACCGCACGCCACCCAGTTCACCGAGGTCATAAGGCAATTTGCCTCCAGGGGATCCGATGAACATTAGGTTCTTCGGAATCCCCCATTCGTCGGACAACTCCTGAATCAGTTGCGGGCTGAAATGGCCTTCTTTCTGCACGAACTCAACATCGATCTCCGGGTAAGCAGCATCCAGAAAGGCGAGTTCCTGTGCCAGGTTCTCCGGAACTTTCACCTGATCGTTGGTGATGATCGCGATCTTCAAACGATTGGTGTGTTCGTTCTGCCTGACGTACAGCAATGCATTGTTTAGATTCGCGATGTTATCTCCGCGGGTGAAAAACACGATCTGCTGCGCGTTGATTTCGTCAATCTTCACACGGAGCCACTTCGTCAGCTTTGTCATCGGGCCGACGATGGTGGCGGTCAGACTTCGCACCATGACTAAAAATGCTTTCAGCAATGAAATGCGTTCCAACATGATCAGGATGACCACCATCGACGGAATAAAGTATTGCAGGAATGTCCAGACGTACGCACTATCGATCAGCGCGTTGCCAATCAGCCCCGCCACGACGCCGCTGATGGCAATGATCACGGAAATCCAGCGAGCCCGATCTGGACGTGGCAAACTGGAACGTTTCAATTTCAGCAACACGTTTCCCAGACCAAACAACGCCATCACCGACAGAAACGAAATCGTATAGATGCCAGCCAGCTTCTTGATCTGAGCGTTTTCGCCAGCCGTCTTTAGCTTCTCCCCCAGTTCTTCGGGTGATGTCGTGGGCAGTGCAGCACGATTCTCTTTGGATAACGACCGGAAGATCAGCTTGGCTTCCGGTGTCACGAACACCGCCTCGTCTTCCGATAGAACAGCCCTGTTGATCGTGCGACGAATGACTTCCGGCGAAGTTCCTTCCGGGAACTCAGAGACGGTCGCGACGGCTGTGGTGATGGAGTCGACCGCTCCGGTTGGTACACTGTTTTGTGTGATGAACAAGACCGACACACACAGCAAAAAGAAGGCGATGACAATCCGATGCGTTGTGCCACGGCGGTTTGTTCTCAGCAGAAACTGAGGCAGGCAGCGATCCAGTGTCATGCGATGCACAAGACCGGTGACTCCCACAAAGCTTGTCAATACGGCACCGCTGAGCACCAGAGCAGCGTCGACGGAAATCAGCTTACCCAGCCAGGGCCCGCCGACATGCGTTCCCATATGAGCCAGCAACGCGGTTTGGTTTTGATCAACCTCCACCATCGACAGTACCGCCAGCGCTAACAATGCCATCAACGGATTGAAAAAGCTGACTGCGATCCACATGTTCCGTAACGTTTTGGGAAAGACGCCGGGCTTCTGTTCTTCGACGAAGTTCGACGAACTTTCGAATCCGGAAATGCCCAGCATCGAAACAGAAAACCCGAAGAACAATGCCAGCCAAAAAGAGCCTGGTGCGTCGACATCATCGTCACTGGACAGATCTGCGAATTCGTCGTTGGTGCCGGGTGCCGCGGGAAGCTCCTGAGCAAAGTTCTGCTTGACGGTTGCCAGGCCTCTTTCGTCATCACCACCACCGTTGCTAAAGACAAACACGATGCCTATTACCAGCAGCAGCGACAATGTGGTGAGATGTGTAATAAAGATGCCGATCGCAACCACCGCGGATTCGGTGATCCCGATAATGGTCAGCACCATAAAGAACGCCAGCAGAACGATGGTGCCGACCATCACATCCAATCCGTGCCACAGATTGTGAACGTAATGCATGCCTTCCAATGCAGAAATCACAGCTGTCGCCATATACGACAGCACGGTCAGGCACGCTGCCACGGAAGCCGCGCGCTTGCTGGTGGTGTTCAGCAACGCGTTGTAAGCACCGCCATTTAACGGTAAAGCCCCGACGACTTCTGCGTAGATTTTGCGAAACAGATACAACACTGCGGCCACCAGTAGCAGCGACAGCGGAGCCAGCTTACCCGCGTAGACAATCGCGAGGGCGGAAACATACAGGCAGGATGAGGTGATGTCGTTTCCACAGATTGCCGTCGAGGCGAGTTGGCCGAGGCGCGTGTGAGGTTTTTTTGTCGGATCTGCGGCAGCTGTTTCGGACACGTGCGACAAGCCTTTAAGGATGAAGTCTGGATGAGTTGCAAACCGTAGTTGCAACCCGGGATTCTGGCAACTGCATTGCGAGTATTGAGGCCAGAGATCAGTGACAAGCGGGAGAAAACGTCGCCGTTGCCACAGGGATCAGCGATTTCGCCAATTTTCAGGGGATTTATACGTGCTGACATTTGCCATGGTCTGCTGAATATAAATTAAGTGAGTTGCTCTGCTCGCCCACGGGCGCACTCTTTAACACGGAACTGGATTTGTTAAAGAGTTATGCAGAACCAGCGTTACGCGAGTCCTGTCCACGCTCAGCAACAACCCGGCGCATCCCATCGACTGATTTAGAAACAGCAAGGCAAAGACAATGCATGCAATTGATATTCTGGGCGGCATGCTTAACAGAAAATCCAGCGGCGGTGGAGGTGGCGGCCTGGGAGGTGCCATCCTTGACAGTATTCTGAAGGGTGGGCGCGGCGGAAAAGCACAAGCGCCTTCCCGAGACGCCAGTGCAACTCCACAGCGGCCTGCCGGAAGTCCGACGATTCGGGAGAGTCCGCGAGCGGAAGAATTCGACAGCCTGGAAGATCTGCTGCGGCATTCTCATGAACGCAGCACCACTCGTCGCAGAACAAATCAACCGCAGGCCCCGCAGCAACCGCAACCGCAGCATCGACATCGGGAACCAGAACCAGAACCACATATTGCCCGCCGGCAAACTGAGTTCACCGCTGAACACGAAGGCAATCCCGATCCGTTTAACGATAAGGCTCAAGTTCTTGTTATCGCCATGGTCAATGCGGCTAAATCCGATGGGGCCATTGATCAAAAGGAACAGGATCCGATCGTCCAGCAGCTCGGCGATTTGACTCAGGATGAAGTTCAATTCCTGCGTTCGGAATTCGCGAAGCCACTGAATGTGCGGGAGTTCGTTTGGTCTGTTCCACTGGGAATGGAGCATCCGGTCTACGCGATCTCTCTAATGGCGGTGACATTGGACGAATCCTGCGAGGCGCAGTATCTGCGAGACCTTGGGCATGGGTTCCGTATGACACTGGAACAATGCAACCAGATTCATCGCGAATTCAACGCTCCGCAATTGCGGTAACAGGTCGCTTAAAGTGTGTGTGTGTGTGTGTGTGTGTCACCGGCTTTGTCAGTGCTGTTCCGGTCTCCAATGAGGTCACAAAGAACAGTACCAGCAACGCCAGTGGTGCACAGGACAAAACATCTCGGCCAGTGGTTGATGCTCACTGAAATTGACATTGACAGTGAACCACAAGTCGCTATTCTGCGGCGACCTGGCAGTTAAGATATGCCTCAGGGCTCAGCTTTTCTTCCACAATACTGTGTCACACCAAGGAGCGAATGATGACCACGGTTGGACAACGAATTCGTGAGATTCGCAAGGATCGTAACCTCACGCAAAGAGAACTCGCAGATCGCGTCGGAATCAATTTCACCTATTTGAGTCGAGTGGAAAACGATCGCCTGGACGACGAGCAGACGCCTCGCGAAGAAACGCTGCAAAAGATCGCTAAGGCGCTGAATACGGATGCTGATGAGTTGTTGCTGTTGGCCCGGCGAATTCCCGATGCCTTTCGGGACCGAATTTTGTCGAAGCCTGGCATCTTTCGCCGCATTCTGAATTTGTCTGATAGCGCACTGGAAGAGATGCTGAAAGACGCGGAAGAAGGCGCTATCGTTTCAGCGGAAGATGCCATGAATCGGCGGAAGGCAAAGTAATTCGCCTCAGCCGGCGACCGTGCAGTTAACCATCGGCGTCACTATGCAGGACGCCAAACTTTTCACCGTCGAATGGCAGGGAGCCTCATCGGCATGAGACGCTTTAATCTGGCCAATATGCCTACGTCCGTGATCGACGAGATCACGGCGATGCGGATTCGGCAGTACGAAGATCTGACGGGCACGGAGGTTTCGTTTCCTGTTCCGATCGAAAACATCGTGGAGCAGATTTTGAATCTGGATTTCGACTGGATTGAAATCGAAGAACGCGAAGGCGAGCAGATTCTGGCGGGGCTGGTTCCCGAACAACGCCGCATCGTCTTGAACAGTCGGCATTTGGATTTGTTCGAAGCCAAACCAGGACTCGAACGCAGTACCATCGGACATGAAGCCGGTCACTGGGACATCGACATCGATCGGACCAGTCTGCATCATCCCCGATTGCCGGGCTTCGACACGCAGAATTTTGTCGTCTGTCGACACGCAACAGATCAAAGCGTGCTGGTCGAAGTCCTGAACCGCGCTGTTTACGATGACCGTTACTTCGAACTCTATCGAGAACTCACAGCCGGACAGGATCCGCCGGAAGTAAAAAGTGCGGTCGATCGCTATCAGTCGTCGATGCTGATGCCGGCCTGGTTGATTCGCGATGCCGTGCAAGACGTCGACGTGACCAACTGGTCGAATCTATACGACCTTGCCGAGCGGGCTCAGGTGACGATTTCGAATCTTGTCGTTCGCCTGCACCGACTGGATATCATCTACATTCCTGAAGGAAAAAAGGAAATCTATCCAGGCAAAGATGTCTTCCTGGGACAAATGCATTTGTTCCCCTGAACGCAGGAGAACAAACGTGACAGCAGTTTACCATCAGATGTATGAACAGTCATGATGTCCAGGACGCGTGGAAGAGCGAAATTCGTCACAAGTGATGTTTCGAAG
>CALFOL010000138.1 GCA_937919915.1 uncultured Planctomycetaceae bacterium | reverse complement strand
TCCATCGCAAACAAATTCAAGAAACAGGCGACGGACCGTCTTAAGAGTCTCAGGCGACGCTTCGCGGACACTGCCGTGGCGAAACAACAGCTAGCGGAATTGGAAAGAACTCAGCCTGAAAAAATGAAACAAGAAAGACAAGACTTTGATAGTCTCCTAGGCTTTCTAAATGACGCGAACGACTTGCTCCAAAAATATCCTGAAGACGGTCCGTTCAAGGCTGCCGCCGAAAAAGCGGAGCGACTCACTGAGCAACTGGAAGGTGTGACGATGCAACTGCAACTGGCCAAAACGCTGAAAGGCAACAAGACAGATCCCGAAATAACGATCGTGTTTATCGACGCCCAAATGGCACCGCCACAGCCTACTGAACAAGTCGATCCCACCAGCGAAACGGGTGCACCCCAGTTGGACCCAAAATAAAATCGCCAGCAACACTCATAGAGTCGGAGACACTTCGCGACGTGGCGGAGATTTTCAGACGCCGCAACGTTACCAGGAAAAGCCAAAACTCGCTGCAACCTTCGCTTAGCTCCACGCCGCCGAGACTACCTCGACGGCAGGCCGTCAAGACGCGTCAACGTCCGAACTCACGAATTCGCCGCAAGGACACAACAGTCACATGCAAACTGACGACATCACACAACTGATTGAAGAGATTCAACAGTTACTGGGTTCACCATCTGAACCGGATGAGTCCGAGCTGATCGATCTCGCGTCTCGGCACGATGACATTGTTGGCAACGTGACAGCGCGCCTGAAAGAAGTGGATAAGCTGCTGTCCCGCAGCCTGCGTTCTGAAGCCACAGCACTGGCCGAAAAACATCCCCCGTTGAACGACCTTGTCACCGCACTCGATTTCCCGGAATTTGAAGTGTGGAATGACCTGTTAATGCAGTTTGGAATTCAGGCCGTTCGCGAATTGCCGCTGGACATCGCCGCCGAACTCAACGATGCGTATTCGATCTCCGACTCTCTGCAACAGCTGCTGCAGAAGTATCGCACGCAGTCACTCGCCCGCGCTCCGCTGGACGAACGCATCGCCACACTACGGCGTCTGGCCATCGAAGACACAGCCAATGTTCGGTGGAAAACCGATGTTCAGAAATTCGAAACACATCGGATGGGCGAACTCAAAAAAGAAGTCACCGCCGCAACAAAAACGAAAGACCTGAACGCAATCGCAGCACTGGATGCCGAACTGAATGGCGGCAATTGGTCGATCAAAATCCCAGGAGCTCTGAAAACCAACGTCCGTGAAGCTCATACCGTTTTACGCCGCCAGACCGCTCGCGCAGAACTCCAGCCATTGTGCCATGAATTGTCCGACGCCTATGCCGACTTCGATCAACCGCGGGCTCGGAAACTGCAACGGCGGTTCTTTGCACTCTCTGAGATCGTCGACCTGGACGAAACCGATCCCGTATACGACATCGCTGGCCCTGCTCTGGACTGGCTGAACGAAGAAGAAGCCCGAGCAACCAGCGAAGCCGAATTCGAAGCGGCGAAAACTGCGTTAGAAATGGAACTCGATCGCCCTACCACAATCGATGCACTGGAACGTCTTTATCATCAGACCGTTCGCCACGGCCAGACGCTGCCGGAACGGCTCGAACACCGTCTGGCAGAACGCATCGAATCTCTGAAAACAGCTGAGTCTCGGCGGCGTTTGGCGATCATGTCGTCGGTTGTCGGATTCTGCCTGGTGGCGATCGTGGCTGCGGTGCTGATTGTTCGCAGCGTGTCGTTCAACAACGCAGTGGCTGGTCATGTACAGCAGCTTCAACAATTGATGAAGACATCGGCCACGTCCGGCAATCTGGAGCCCGTCGATGAATACTTCACGACGCTAAAATCCGAGGATCCTGCGTTTCTGGAACAGCCGGATATTCTTGGCCTGCAACAGGAATTTGAAAACGTTCGGCTGAAGGAAACCGGTCGCCGCGAACAGTTTGATCAGCTGATTAGTCAAGCGATCAGCAGCGGCACGCAGAACCCTCGCTGGGAAGACTTCACGGCAGCCGACACAGCATTGCACCAGGCTGATGAAACCGCACTGAATGAATCAGAACGAGCCCGCATCCTGAGCACCCGATCAGAAATCCAAACCGTTCGCACAGACCTGCAGAAAGAAACCGACGTTGCTTTTACAACAGAACAGGAAGCCATCGTGGAGGTCCTGGCCGGTCTTCCGAACGATCAACTTACCGGATATTCCGCTGTACTGGAACGCATCACAACGCTGGAAGGGCGCCCACACGTTTCGGTCGAATTGAAGACGACACTGTCAGCCCTGAAATCCCGCGTGTCGGAACAGCAGTCTGTCATTTCGGCCAACATGGATGTCGCTCGCAGTCTGCGAAAAATCACCGCTGCAGCGGGTCAGCCGGCCAACTATCGTCAGGCATTGATCGACTATACCAAAGAGCATACAGGGACTCAGCGTGCAGAAGATTTCCTGACAGTCATCCGCTCAGACTTCGTGCTGTGGGAAGGTGTCGACCAATGGAATGAGCTTTGGAATCGTTTTCGGCTGTTGAACTTAGCGACGGTATCTGCCGCCGAAGCACAACAGCTGTTGACTGAATTCGAATCCTTCAACAAGACGTCTGGCCCATATCCGGGCAATACCGGAGTCGACGCGAAGATTGAGGCGTTTCGAGCCATCGCAAGTCGAATCGCGGGAGCGTCAGGCTCTGTGTCTGAGCAACTGAATCGGACGTTTTCTGCGAAGACAATTTCACAGGCCTACATGGTCGAACTGAAAGACGGAACACGCTACTACGCAGCGGCTGAACCAACGAGTACCGCTTCGGTTGTGCAATTCACGTGGTTCACAACAACCACAGGTCTGCAGACGGACGAAAAAACGCTGGGCACAAGCAAGGTGATACGACCGAGCAGCCAGGACGCAACTTCGTGGCAGTCGCCACAAACAAAATTGGCCAGCCGACTGCGACCATCACTGCAGAAAGGCATCGACACTCAATTCGAAGAAACGATTCTGACTGGTGTGAAGGAATTGCTGAAAGAAGACCGCATCGATCCGATTCTGCGCTTCCTGCTGGTGGAACAACTGTTGCGACTGGGAGCTTCCGGAAGTGTGTTTGTGACGAACCAGACATCGGATCACATCGACCAAATAGTACAGGCCGGTGTGTCTCGTCTAACCAACTGGGTGAATCCGGAGGATTCCCGGGCTGGCGAAGAACGTAAACTGGCGACGGCGTTTCTGAAGGAACACGGTGACACGATCTTAGCTGGCCTGGAAACTGCGATCGCTGACCGCGGCAAGACTCAGGAACTACCTGCTGGACCGCAAATGAAATGCGTGGGCTGGCTGCACCGGAATGCTCAGGCCCAATGGGTGGTGGCCTTGAAGGCGGAAGTGAAGGTCCAGAAAGCGACGCCTCTGATGGCTCTGGGGCAACCCGAAACGAAATCCGAATTTTATCAGGTGGGCAGTATTGCCGAATCAGTCGTGGGATCGCTCGCCGTACCTGACAACTCCAAAGCTCGAGAAGGTCATCTGGTCTACGTGGCTCTGCCCGACGGTTCCACCACAATTTCGCAACGCATCCCCAACTCACGAAATCAATAACGACATTATGTCAGACCAATACTACATTCGTGTTCGCGGTGAGGTCAAAGGACCGTTGACGCAGGATCAAATCGTGGCTCAGATTCGCCGTAAGCGGTTGGGACGTCACCACGAACTGTCGGTCGACGCAGTCACGTGGCAGAAGGCGGGGGACATGGCAGAGTTCTTTCAGCCAGCTGTAACGAAACGAGAACGCCAACCCGTGGCGGAAACGGAAGCAGAGCCGACACCTTCAGCAGACGTTGCCGAGTTAGCATCCGGACAGTCGGCATCCGGCAGCTCCGCAGAAGAATGGTACTATTCCAAAGGCGGCAACAGGCTGGGACCAGTGTCGGCGTCGGACATTCAGATGTGGCTGTCTTCGGGAAAGCTGGCAGCGGACGATCTGGTGTGGAACGAAGAATTCGACAACTGGATTCCAGCCGGAGACCTGCCGCAGTTTGCATTTGCGGGTGACAGCGCCGCGGCGAAGAAAAAAAAGACAAAAGTCTCTGACATGCAGGCGGCTGGTTTCTGGGAAGTGTTCATGGGCACATCTCGAGCCGCTCGGCTGCCCGATGACGCAATTCACAAATTCCCCAATCTGACGCGTTACCTTCGTATCGCAGAATCCTCGTTAAGAATTCTGTTTGTGCTGGCTTTGTTTCTGACATTCGCGTCAATGATGTATGTCGTGGGCCGCGCCGTCTACGAAGAACAGTGGCCCATTGTCGCGGGCGGCCTGATTGCCGCGCCCATTCAGGTGATCTTCCTGTGGCTCTTATTTATCACAGGGATGGCAGGTCTGGAGTTGGTCCGCGTGGTGATCCAGATCGAAGACAATACATCAGCGTAATCGCACAGAAAATCGGACCATGTCAGCGAAATCCTTCAATCAACTGGAATCCCCCGCCAAGGTACTGTCCTGGTCGCGGTGTGACATCGAACAGCGGCTGTTCTTTGCAGGCAATCGGTTTACGCGCGTCAACACGGTGTTGTCGTTCTTACTGGCGGTGCTGCTGACCCTGGCGTTTCATGGCGTGCTGCTGGTCGCTCCCGGAACATGGCTGCACAGCCGGTTCATCGGACAGGGTCCGGTCCCCGGCTCGATTGCGTTCTTCTCTGCGTGGTGCCTGGCCATTCTGTTTCTGAAGTGGCGTAAACTCGCTCTGCAAAAACAGTGTTTAAAACTGAGTATCACGCCGGACGCGATTGACTTTGTGCTGTCGCCGAATTCCGTAAATCGCGTATTCGATCGTATGGATGAACTCGTGGATGACCCCCGACAGTTCATGCTGTTCAACCGCATTTCGATTGCGCTGTCCAATCTAAAAAACATTGGCCGTGTGTCCGACGTTGACGAAATTCTGCGGTCGCAGGCGGAATCCGACGAAGCAGTTTCGGAATCATCGTACGTCCTGTTGAATGGCTTCGTGTGGGCCATTCCAATCCTCGGATTCATAGGCACGGTGCTTGGACTGTCAGTGGCCATTGGTGAATTCGGTTCGGTGATGAGCGCCGCAGAAGGTGGCGACCAACTGTTGCCGGCTTTGAAAAATGTGACCGGTGGTTTGGGAGTCGCCTTCGATACAACTCTGGAAGCCCTGGTGGCAGCGTTGGTGATTCAGATGATGGTCACGTTTCTGCGCAAGTCGGAACAGGAATTTCTGGACGACTGTTCGGAATATTGCACTCGGAAGATCGTAAACAAACTCAAGCTGTTGCCGTTTGATGAGTAACTGGTATTACAAACAAGGCGATCAGGAACTTGGTCCGGTGACGCAAGCGGAGCTGGGCTTCCTGGCATCCACAGGACGCATCACTAACAGCACTCCCGTACGGAGTGGCTCTGGTCATTCATGGCAGCCGTTCGCGCCGAAAGGAGCGAACAGGAACGTGGTGAAGAATTCCAGCCTCAAGACATCCACGGAAAACGGCCACAACGATGGGACCGTCGCAACCCTGGACCAACTGACAAACTCCATGGTTGCCGCAGCGGCTGTGGCCGAACAGAATGAATCATGGTCCAAGATGGACGCGGACCATCGCACGCGTAACGCCGTGATCGGAGCTGTGGCGATGATGCTCCTTGTTCTCCTGCTGGCCGTTTTGTTTTGGGATCGATTGCCTTCCGGAGCGGGCATCGATTCCGCGGGACAGGCCGTGGCAGGCAATTCTTCCGGTGACGACGCGGGCGATTCGGCCCAGCATTCTGATCAGGAAAACGATTCCACAGGTGGCGCTGGAGCTTCCGCGACGGCAACGAACCAGCCAATCGCAACATCAGAACCACCGGCAACTGCAGATGATGCCGACTCAAAAAGCGTCGCCAACGTCGGTGCGTCCCAAACTAGTGACGACTCGGCAGCAGGGAACACCACGAATTCACCAACGCCGCCTCAGCCATTGCCGGAATCACATATCGGCCAACCGAACGCCAGCCCTGTGGTTGCGGGAGACCCGCGTTCGAAATTCACCATTGAGGCTCCCGGCGAAGCAAGGTTTTTCGGACTCAGTGCTTCTGGTCGCCGCTTTTCATTTGTGGTGGATCGATCGGGCAGCATGTCCGGGCCGCCTCTGCAACGAGCGAAGGAAGAGCTCATGAAGTGCATTCGCAGTCTGCCGCAACACGTCGAAGTGCAGGTCGTGTTTTTCGATTCCGTTGCAACAGTGGCTCCCGGTGACTTCGAGAAACTCTCTCGACGGCGTGTTGACGAACTTCAGAAATGGGTGGAAACAATCGCACCTGCCGGTGGAACAAATGTAGACGGTGGGATGCTTGCCGCGTTTGCCGGAAGGCAAAAACCCGATGCCATTTTCCTGTTAACCGATGGAGGATTCGAAGGCAGCTCACCCGACTTTATTAGACAACTCAACAATTCCCTGAATGTACAGATCAACACGGTCGCTCTTATCTCGGACGCCGGTGCCCCTTTACTAAAGCAGATTGCTCGAGAGAACAACGGTGACTATCGTTTTGTACCATGACGCTGCTCGCAGACGACTCCCGTCAGCCATTCCTCACTGCCCCGCTGATTTCTTAACAGGTTGAAAAGCCTGCCATATGTTCCAGAAAACGCTCCATGTCCCGTCGCAAACGAAACAACAACGGCCGGTTTTCGCTGTTCGCATTTCAGGACATCATTACCTGCATCATGGGTATCATGTTGCTGCTGACGCTGATCATGTGCCTGCAGATATCTACTACGATGGGCACGACCGGCGCGCCAGACACCGCAGCCATTGTGCAGCGGATGCAGCAACAGTCCATAGAGCTAACAGCGGAAGTGTCACGACTGGAAACCGAAGTCGGTGTTCAGTTGAATCAACTCAACGCAGGTGCGATAAGCGATGTGTCACTGCTGAAACAGCGAATGCAACACTTGGATGACGACAACCAACGAGCTCAGCAGCGTGTTCGGAATTTATGGGAACAAAAAGCCAACGCAGATGCCAGCCTGACTCGTCTTCGCGAAACCAATCAACAAAATCAGTACCGCCCTCAGCTGACTCAACAACTTCAGCAGCAGAACGCGCAACTCAAAGAACAACTGGAACAGATGCGACAGGGAGATCGCGTTGTCTATAACGCCCACGACAGTGCCACTGCCGAATGCTGGCTGGTGGAACTCGCAGGAACATCCTCGTTTCAGGCAGCATTGATCGGCCAGAAACAAAAACCACTAACGTTTTCTTCGCATGCGGCGCTCAAATCGTGGATAGAGGAACAGCACCGGCGCGGAGCAGCCTTTCTGTTGCTGATTCGCCCTGCGGCCGCAGATATGCTGGAAGTGTTCGCGGAAGAACTCCGACAGCAAAATGTCGTCTTTGGCTTCGACCTGCTGCCGCCTGATACAGTCGCCATCGACCCTGTGACGGGAGCATCCATCAAATGAGTCGTCGCTCGAACTCCGATACCACTGATAGCATGGAGCTGCTGCTGGACACGGTCTGCAACACATTTGGGGCGGTCATCTTCATTTCCATGCTGGTTGCGATCATGGTCAGCCGCAGCTCCTCGGCACATTCCAGCAGCAAGCCCTCCGTCGATCCAGCTCTAGAAACTGCACAGATTCTGCTGGAAATCGAGACGGCTCGGGATCGCGTGCGAGTACTCGGCGAACAACTGCGACAACAGAAACTCTTGCGAGAACGATTCTCCACTGATGAATCGCTCGCGCTGTCTCAGTCGATTCAGCATCAGACGAACGACAGTGTGCGTTTCTTGCAGCAGAAAACAGCAGCCGTGGCGGAAATATCAGCCACCAACAGCCAGCGAGCCGGCCTGCAGCATCAGCTGCAACAGCAGCAGGCCGCGTTTGAGTCGTCAGCCGCAGAAAGCAAGACGCTCCGACAGGAAATGGAGCGAACTCTGGAAACAGTCGGGCGTACAGCTCGCATTCCTCAAGTCCGCCGCACCAGTAAAGAAAGTGTGGTGTTTGCCCTGGACGACAGTCGTCTGTATCGCATCACGACGGCGGGCCAAACCGTTGACGATACCGACTGTGACCGCAACCTGGAATCGGGAATGGAAGTGCTGCGCCCTAAACCCGGTGGTGGCGTCCCGGTGGCTACAAACGCGACATCAACCGCGATTTCCGCGATGACAAGGCGTTTTGACGGACTGTCTGCCTCCCGGCACTTCGTCCAGATTTTCGTATCCCGAGATTCCTTTGCCGCGTTTCTGCCAGTGAAAGACACGTTGGTCGATCTGGGACTGGAGTACGAGGTGCTAATTACGGAGGACGATTCGGTTGAACTGTTTCTGGGGCAAAAGACGCGAGATTCTTTTGTGCAGTGACCGCGCTATTACATCAACACGCCCCTTTCGACAGCAACAGGGCGGGCCAATCAGAATCGCGACTGTTTTGAATGTCAACTGCTAACTTACCCGGTTGAACGACCTCCGCGAAACGGTGAGCGATTTCTCGTTGAAATTGCTCCCGTTGATCGACTCTGACGGGGCAACCGGCGAAGACTCTAATGGCGGGGCGAGGGGATATTTGGGGCGTTTTCTGCTTCCCAATGCTGGGATGGAGACGCGCCCGGCTTGCGTCACAGTAGGGCCATCATATAATCGCCCGTTCTGTTTGCGCTCCGAGGTTGAGCGATAACCTGCTGCCGAAATCTTCCGTCGGTGATGGTCAACTGACCGTTGCGGCGACCTTTTAAAGACGATCAGAAATGCTGACGTGGTTTCGTAATGTCTGGATGGCTGTTCTCACCGTCGCCCAGGGCATGGCCATAACGTTTGTGACCATGATGAAGACGTTTCATCGTGACCGCCGGACGTTCGCAGACACCTATGCCTATCCGGAAGAGCCGATCAAAGTGAAGGCTCGCTATCGCGGCTTCCATCGCTTTGACCTCACGACATGTATCGGTTGCGAAAAGTGTGCTGTGGCGTGTCCCGTCGATTGCATCTACATCGAAAAAGAAAAGAGCCCGGTCGGTAAGGGCTTCCGCGTTAACGGCTTTGCCATCGACTACACGAAGTGCATGTTCTGTGCTCTGTGCGTTGAGCCCTGCCCTGTCGACTGCATCTTCATGGGATCGACCCACGACCTCAGCTGTTACAGCCGCGACGGATGTATTGTGGATTATGCTCGACTGCCGCTTGAGATCGCGTGGGGCAGAGCCACCATCAACCCGACAGCTGTGGCAGAGTCGAAAGTGTTGCATGAGCCAGTGTGGTACAAGGGCGAAGAAAGCCCGTTCGAGTTTGCAGAAAACTAACCCAGGTTTGACTGCAGCAATGCGGTGAATAACGACTCCTGTTTTCAGAAGCGGCCAACATGACAACTGATGCTTCAATAATGATGCTGGAATCGGTCGAAGATGCCAATCAACGCCTGCCGTTGGTACGGGCCATCGTGCGAGACGCGGTCGAACTGAAGGCAGATGTCCTGGCCAGACAGGATCGGCTGCTGGATCTCCGCGAACGGTATCCAGGAGAAGATGGCGACTCATCTCCTTACTCAGAAGAAGTTCTTCAGATGGAAGAGTCGCTCGAGGCTGATGAAATTCGCATCGACGAACTGATTCAGGAACTTCAGCTGGTTGGTGGCAAACTGGTCGACGCGGCCGCGGGACTTGTTGAATTCGCTTCAACTCTGGATAGCCAGCCAATCTGGCTTAGCTGGATGTATGATGAACCGGCAGTCAGTTTTTGGCGATCACAGGATGATGCTCCAGCAGAGCGAAAGCCATTGGAGCCAGCTGGCCAGAATGCCGGCTAACAAATAACAAAGTTTGTTCGTTCATAAAGAACAGTTCGGAAAATCCGACTGAAAGAGAATATCGAGATGACAAACCTGGTCGGTCACCTGCTTCTGTTCGGCACGTCGATCTGTGTGCTGCTGGCTCTACCGATGTTTGTGGGGCGGTTCATTCGTCCGAAATTGCCGACACCGGAAAAAGATGCGATCTACGAATGCGGTGAACCTGCTATTGGCTCCAGCTACATTCAGTTTGACATCAGGTTCTACGTTGTCGCGCTGTTGTTCATCGTGTTCGATGTGGAAGTCGCATTCTTCTTTCCATGGGCAGCGATCTATGGCAGTGCGACTCAACTGGCCGATACCCGCCTGACGGAAGAAGCACGGGTGGAACTCAGTGCACGCCTGCTTAACATGGATACGGCCACAGTGGTTGAGACCGGCAACGTGATTTCTTCGCCGACCGCACAAACCCTGGTCTTCGCTGGCTTCTGTGAACTCCTTGTCTTCTTTGTCGTACTGCTGGTTGGTTTTGCCTACGTCTGGAAGCGTGGTGACCTGGACTGGATCCGAGCCGTCACGCTGAAGTCGCGGCAGGCCGCAGACCAGACGGTGGCTCCGGAAAGTCGAACAACCGCCGTCACAACTTCGGCTTAGCAACGCTTGATCACTTATTAGTTACCCAACCGGCACAGCGACCTCAGTCGCATTGAATCGGCAACGCAGAAACACCACACATGGACATTCAGGAAATCCATTCCATCCTGCTCGAAAAATTCGGTGCGGCAGCCGTCGGCAATGCACCGGTCGCAGCGACCGATCCATGGATCACAGTCGACGCAGATTCGATCGTCGATGTCAGCACATTCCTGCGTGACGACGAACGGATGCAGTTCGATCACCTGAACGACCTGTGTGGCTGCGACTACTTCGAACCCGATCCAAAGAAAGCCGACAAGTTCGGCCATGATCCCCATATCGAAGTCGTTTACCAGCTGTCCAGCATCACACTCAAACATCGCTTGAAGCTGAAGGTCATGGGCCCGCGCTGGAAGAACGACGAACAGGGCCAGTTGCCGGAATTCCCGTCAGTCAGCGGCGTTTGGGGGATCGCGGACTGGCACGAACGGGAAGCTTACGATCTGGTCGGCATCTACTTTCAGAATCATCCCAACCTGCGACGCATCCTGTGCCCGGAAGACTGGGTCGGCCATGCTCTTCGCAAAGACTACGACTTCCCACTTGAGTATCACGGCGTTCGAGGCCGCTGATTTTGAGGTGCGCAGCTGCGTTCGTTTAACCCGTTGCCGAAGGCGAGGCCTCTTCGGCAGCCCAACATAAACCGCCCATCAATAGACTCAGGCGGTCTGCTACATCGGTCAGTAAATCATGAGCATGCAAGTAGAAGATCCTCGCGTTGTCGAGTTTGACGTTCAGACGGACGAGATGCTCGTCAACATGGGCCCGCAGCATCCGAGTACTCATGGAGTGCTGCGACTGTTGCTGCGAACGGATGGCGAGATCGTTCATGAGTGCACGCCTCACATCGGCTACCTGCACCGTTGTGCTGAAAAAATCGGTGAAAACCTGGCCGCTCCACAGTGGATTCCTTATACGGACCGCATGGACTATCTGGCTGCCATGAACATGAATCTCGGGTTCGCACTGGCGATCGAGAAAATGGTCGGGATGGAAGTCAACGAAAAAGCGATGCACCTGCGAGTGTTCATCGCGGAACTCGGGCGCGTCGCCAGTCACCTTGTCGCCATGGGCACGTATGGGCTGGACCTCGGCACATTCAGCCCATTCCTGTATGCCTTCCGTGAACGCGAAATCATCCTGGACTTCTTCGAAGAAATCTGCGGCGCTCGACTCACGTACAGCTACATCACAATCGGCGGTGCAACACATGACCTGCCGGAAGAAATCGAAATCCCGGACGGCCTGTCCGCTCTGCTGAAGATTAAAAAGGGCGGCCGCAAACCCTTCTTCGAAGTGGTCGAAATGTTCCTGCAGTGGCTCGAGAAACGCATCGTCGAATATCACACGCTGCTGACACGCAACGCGATCTTCATCAAGCGCACGGCAGACATCGGCATTCTGACGCGTGAAATTGCCATTAGCTACGGCTGCACAGGCCCTGTCCTGCGTGGTAGCGGTGTCGACTACGACCTGCGTCGTGACGGTGAAGCCATCTACACTCGGATGTACAAAGATTACGATTTCGAAATCCCCGTCGCCCCATTCGAAGATGCTCCGCGAGACGCCGTTGTCGGTGACTGCTGGTCTCGCTTCTATGTTCGCATGATGGAAGTTGTGCAGGCTATCCGCCTGGTGCGACAGTCCATCCCCAAATACCAGGCCGCTGAAGGCACACATCGCGAACCATTCAAGTTCAACACCAAGCTGCCTAAAGACGAAGTCTATCTGGAAACAGAAGCGCCTCGCGGCCAGATGGGTTTCTACGTTGTCGGTAACGGCAACGCCGAACCGCTGCGTTGTCGAGCGAAAAGCAGTTGCTTTTGCAATCTATCGATCACCGACAAAATCTGCCGGGGCGTGCCATTGGCAGATGTCCCGGCCGTTGTTGGTTCGCTGGACGTGGTGATGGGCGAAATCGACCGATAGCTGATCGGTCGTCAAGAGGGTTGGGACGTTTGAGTCTCGGCAAACAGCTTCTTGTTGCCCCTTGCGCTTGCCTGGGGCATAATGGTTGATACTGCTCCGTGAGTTTCCTTCCAGCAGCCATCGGCCCCATGAAGTTTGCAGCTAACCCATTGCCTGGCATGAACCCCTGGCTCGAAGCCTACTGGGGCGATATCCATACATCGATGACCACGTATGCACGTGACGCCATCCAGAAGCAGCTTCCGGATAGCCTGCAGGCACGCGTTGAAGAATATCTTTCCGTCCTGGAACCGGAAGAGAACCCTTCATCCAATCGCCGTATCGCCCCAGACGTAAACGTCGTCGAACAACCCGGGCTCTCAACGTCTCATGGTGGAGCCGTTGCGGTCGAAGATCTGGTGTACGACGAACCGTTTCGCATTCGGCGGCAGAGTCCACCACAAACACTCCGCTACATCCAGATCGTGGATGTGAAGGCCGGCCGTCGCGTCGTCACCGCCATCGAATTCTTAAGCCTCGCCAACAAGGCCACAGAATCCGGTCGTAAACAGTATTTCGCGAAACAGAATGAAATCCTGGAAGCACAGGTCAATCTTGTGGAAATCGACCTGCTGCGTCGTGGCTCCTGGGTATTGGCCGTGCAGAAACATTTGTACCCGAATCAGCTAATGCACCCCTATCGGATCTGCGTTGTCCGCGGTGACAATACGGAAGAAGCGGAAGTGTACCGGGCCACGTTCGCCGCTCCTCTGCCCACAATCCGCATTCCTCTGCGTTCCACAGACGACGACGTCCAGCTGCCACTCCAATCACTTGTCAATCAAGCTTACGAAAACGGCCGCTACGGTAACGACGTCGATTATTCAGTCGCACCGGAACCGCCACTGGAAGACAGCGAACAGAAGTGGGTCGCGGACTATCTGTCTGGAAAAGAAGCTTCTGGGTGAGTCAGTCAGGATGGTGCAGAGCAATGAAGTGAATCTCGTCGCCGACGATTCACCTACTGTTTCTCCTGTCTGTTGTCACCAGTGACAGTACCTGCCAAGGTTGCCGCAACGGCAGTTTTCTGACGATCTGAGAATGCCACTTTCGCCGGCCAGAAAGCCCAGCTAAGCACCCGCGCACAAATAACCGAGTTTAACTCTTGGGATCTGCTCTGTCGGG
>CALFOL010000137.1 GCA_937919915.1 uncultured Planctomycetaceae bacterium | reverse complement strand
CTGCTGGGCCTGAAGAAGGTCTCAACCGGGTGTTGCGTGGCGGGAGCTGGAGCGACGTCGCGCAGGACGTGCGTTCGGCGTACCGCAACTTCACGTCCCCCGTCATCCGGCACTACGACATCGGGTTCCAGTGTGCCCATGTTCACGAAAGCTGGCAGGGTGTGAGGAGCTGACGCAGCGATCAAGCAAGCGGAGCGCCGCGGGTCGCAAGTCAGGCGACGAGCTCGGCATTGGCGGTCTTGCAGCAATGCGACCACGCTGACCAGTGGTCGGGCTGGCATTAGATTTCGACCAGGCCCTAGCGAAAGTCGTCAAGACTTTCGGCCGATTTACGGTGCGGCTGGAGTCTTTCTCTGTTTCCTCCGTTCTCTCCTGTTCGAAAATTCTTTCTGCACACGTCGCGACCGTCCTTTTGCCCCTTGAAGCCCCTGCGGCAGACTGACTGGACAGTGACAAATCGCTTTCGTGCCGAATTTTGATGAACGTCCCAACCAGCGGATGTCCCTGCCAATCTCCGGCGAGCCGTCGGTTTGCCAGTGCACAACTCAGCGGTTACGCTGCACCGATAATCAATAGCCTCCGCCTCCGTTGACATTCCGATGCCATCCCACTCACGAAACCCTGAAACCTCCGTAACACGACGACAGTTCGCTTCCGTCGTCACGGCAGTCGGTGCCGCTGCGGTTTCGGCACCTGCCCGGGCCACAACGCGTCCGCAGCCATCTGATCGAATCACCATCGGGATTGTCGGCCTGGGTTCGCGTGGGTTCAATTTACTGGATGATTTCCTGGGCCAGCCGAAGTGTCAGATTGTCGCATTGTGCGATGTTGACGAATTTCATCACCGCGACCAGCCGTGGGGCAAAGGCAAAACCTTCGGTAGAAAACCGGCGGAAGAACATGTAAAAAAAACCTGCGGTTCCGACAGTCCACTGCAGGTTTATGCTGACTACCGCGAACTGATCGCTCGTAAAGAGATCGACGCCGTTGTGGTTGCGACTCCCGATCACTGGCACGCCCTGTGTACATTCGAAGCGCTGCAGGCGGGCAAAGATGTCTACTGCGAAAAGCCGATCACTCATCTGTTTGCCGAAGGTCAGACGATCGTTGCTGAAGTTGCCAGGCAGAAGGCTGTGTTTCAAACCGGATCGCAGCAGCGTTCTGATCCGTTGTTTCAGAAGCTGGTGGAAATTGTTCACAACGGGCTTATCGGTGATGTGCAGACTGTTGAAGTCGGACTGCCGCCAGGCTACGCGAAACCGATGGGCAGCACGGAAGTGGTTGAGCCGCGCGCAGGGCTGAACTACGAATTCTGGTGCGGACCGTCAACAAAGCTGCCGCTGATGCAGGCGCGCCATCATCGCTGGTGGCGAGGCCACACGGCGTTCGGCGGCGGTGTGCTGATGGACTGGATCGGTCATCACAACGACATCGCACACTGGGCGATCGGCGTGCATCGATCTGGTCCAGTGAAGGTCGAAGCAGTCGATTGGGTCTTTCCTGACACCAACGTTTATAACACGCCTGAGCAATACACCATTCGATGCGAATACGCTGGCGGAATCACCTGCACCATTTCCAGCAGAAATCCCGAGGGCTTGAAGATCATCGGCAGCAAGGGCTGGGTGTTCGCTCGACGTGGAAAAATCGAAGCGTCGGACAAACGCTGGCTGGCCAGTGATTTTGTGCCCGGCCCCATTCGTATCCAGAGTTCCAGCAGTCACGCAGCCAACTTTCTGGAGAACATTGATACGCGAGGCGAATGCATCGCACCTGCCGAGATCGCTCATCGGTCAATCACGCCTGGACATCTGGGCTATGTGTCGGCAGCACTTGGAAAACCGTTGTCATGGGATCCGATCACGGAGACCATCGTGGGCGACGACGCGGCCGACCGTCTGTTGAAGACGGTTGAGTATCGGGCACCATGGCAGCCGCTCACAGTGATCGAGTCAGCCTGACGTATGCCCGCATCATCTGAAGAATCGCCAAACCACGGCAGCACGACACGGTGGATCGTTGCAGGCATTATCGCAGCCAGCCTGTCGGTTGTTTTGATGCCTACGCCGGAGGGCATGCAGCCGGAAGGCAAACGGCTGATCGCAGTGACGATTCTGATGGCAGGGTTGTGGGTGACTCAAGTCATTCCGCTGGCCGCGACCAGTTTGTTGCCGTTGGTCCTGTTTCCGCTGTTGGGCATTCAGCTGGCTGAAGTCGTCAGCAATGCCTACATCAACGACAAAGTGTTTCTGTATCTGGGTGGTTTTATCATCGCTTTAGGAATCGAACGCTGGAACCTGCATCGGCGCATCGCGTTGAACATTGTGCGTATTGTCGGAGTCAGTCCACGACGTTTGGTGCTGGGGTTTCTATTGGCAACCGGTGGGCTTTCGATGTGGATCAGTAACACTGCGGCCACGTTATTGATGCTGCCCATCGCCCTGGCGCTGCTGAAGACACTGGACGACGAACAGACGTGTGATGCTGATGCCGCTGGTGGCAGGCCGGAATTACTTTCTGCTAAACTGGCTGTGCCCTTGCTGCTGGCGATTGCCTATTCGGCCAGCATTGGCGGATTGACCACCATCATCGGCACCCCAACGAATAACCAGGCTGTCGGAATTTATCGCGAACAATTTCCCGACGCCCCGGAGATCTCGGTCGCGCAATGGATGCTGGCCTGTATTCCAATGGGAGCCATCTATCTGTTTGTCACGTGGTTTGTTCTCACCCGAAAGCTCCCCGGCAGAACGGAGCATGATCAGTCTCTGCGGCTGGAACTGAAACAACGGTTACTGAATCTGGGTCAACCAACCACTGCGGAAATTCGCATGCTGGTGATGTTTGTGGCAACGGCATTGTTGTGGGTCTTCCGTAAGCCGCTGGTGATTGGCACGATGACGCTGCTTCCCGGGTGGTCAGAAATTTCGGAGTGGTGGTTTACTTTGCTGGGAATGTCGCCGGAAGTCGGCAAGCTATCGGGCTTCGTGAATGATTCGACGATCTCAATGTTGATGGCCGTCCTGCTGTTCTGTATTCCGTCAGGAACACGTGATGCGGATGGCAAGTCTGTGGCACTGATGAACTGGCCAACAGCGTCGAAACTGCCGTGGGACATTATGTTGCTGTTCGGCGGTGGATTTGCGCTTGCCGGAGCGTTCGGCAGCACCCATCTTTCGGAATGGCTGGGCAATGAACTGCAGGAACCGTTACGAAACCTGCCGGTCTGGGCGGTGATTGCGATCGTCTGTTTGCTGATGACGTTTCTGACAGAATTCACCAGCAATGTTGCCACCGTCAGCACGCTGCTGCCGACATTGTGTGCCATCTGCATTGCTCTGAAAATCGATCCACGCATGCTGATTGTTCCGGCAACGCTGGCGACGAGTTGTGCGTTTATGCTGCCGATCGCAACGCCGCCGAATGCGATCGTCTTCGGTTCGGGACGGATTCAGGTGCGCGATATGCTGCGGTATGGGATTATTCTGAACCTGATCGGAGTTCCCATCTTTACGATTGGGACCTATCTGTTTATCAAACCCGTGTTAGGAATTCCGTAGCGATTGGCGTAGCATCGTAATGAAGTCGGCAAGTTCATCGGACATGCCTGGTCTGCCGACTTCTGCGACCGCGAATATGAAACATTTGGAAGGTTCAATACAGCGTGCCAACTTCATCTTTAAAGCTCATCGTCCTGACCGGAAGCGACCGCCCGGAGGTTCTGGACACGTGGTCGAAACTGCTGCCGCAGCTGGAATCCCACGACGGAGTCGAAGTCGTCGGCGCTTATTCGCGCGATGAAGAAATCAGCAGTGTGGACGCGGATCTGGTGGTTGTCCTGGGCGGCGACGGGTCCATTCTGCGGGGGTGTCGACAACTGGGTGCTCAACAGCTACCGATCGTCGGGATCAATCTCGGACGACTCGGGTTTTTGGCGGATCTGTCGCCGGATGACTTTTGCAGCAACCTCCAGAAACTGAAGGACGGCGAATTCACCGTCGCTGAGCACCTAATGTTTGAATGCCACCATCACCGCTCGGATGGAACGGTACAAACAGACTTTGGTCTGAATGAAGCGACGATTACAGCGGCTGGCTCACTGAAGATGCTGGATATTCACCTGGAGATCGACAATGAATCCGTCACCACGTTCAGCTGCGACGGCTTGATCATCAGTACGCCAGTGGGTTCGACTGCGCACAATCTGTCTGCCGGCGGACCGATTCTGCGGCAGGACCTGCAGGCATTTTCGATCACTCCCATTTGCCCACACACATTGACCGTACGGCCGATCGTGGACTCGGCAGAACGCACATATACGATGACGGTCTGTGATCCCCCGGACGGCGTCATGCTGGTGATTGACGGCCAGATCAGTCGCCCGGTGAGGGCCGAAGACCGCATCGTCGTCAAGCGTGCGGCAGCCACTTTTAAACTGGTACGGTTTCCCGGGCACAGTTACTACAATACGCTGCATCGAAAGCTGGGTTGGCGCGGTCAGCTGGACTATCGCGAACGAAAAGGGCTTTGACCCAGACTTTCCCTGTTAAGAATTCGCCACCTTCCACCGTTCACGACTCGCAATGACTCCTTACCTGATCATCGATGGCTACAACCTGATGCATGCCGCAGGGATTGCTCGCCAAACCTATGGTCCGGGTGACATGGAACGCTGCCGCTCGCGACTGAATCGAGAGCTGGTCGCACTACTGTCGCCCGAAGTTCTAAACCAGGCAGTGATCGTCTACGACGCTTTCGAATCGGTGTCGGACGACAACCGTCAGCATTTGGTAAGCGGCCTGATGGTGTTGTATGCCCACAAAGGAACGGATGCGGACACTGAGATCGAACAGCTGCTGTTGCAGCACAGTGTTCCGAAGCGCGTTGTTGTTGTTTCCAGCGACCACCGCCTGCACAAAGCAGCCAGCCGTCGTCGCGCACAGTGTGTGGACAGCGAAGTCTTCTGGGCGAGCCTGTCGACGCCAGGTGATTCGAACGCTGCACCTCAGCAACAACCGGCCCCGGAGCCGACGTTGCCCACTGCTACCACGGAAAAGGTGGTCGACGATCTGCAGCGTTGGGCGAACAGTGCGGCAGCCGCTGCGGAGAGGGAAACCGATTTGAACTCAGCACGGCCTAAGGATTCGCTCGACGATTTACAACGCTGGGCGGACCACACAGTGGCAGCTGCCGAAGAGGACGCGGTTGTAGACTCAAAAGAACAAGAAACGCCAACAGTGAAGTCAGTACCGCCCTCCTCGCCGCGGGAGAATCTTGTCGACGAGCTGCAGCGATGGGCCAATACCACGGCGGCGGCTGCGGAGAAGGAAGCCGAAAACGAGATCATGAGTGATTCTGTCTTCGACGAAGATTATCTGCGGCAGCTCGACAAAGACATTGCCGACGGGCGCATCGACTAAAGCGGTTTTCTTATTGTCGTGAACGGCACTCGCTCGCGGGAGCAGGCTTTCTTCGATCGAAACGCGTGCCCCGCGGCCACAACTCAGCGTAATACGCTGTAAAGCGGTTTACGAAACGATGTAGCGAAACTCGTCAAGAGTTTCGGCCACTTTGGAGCCACGGGGCACGCCGAAAATCCTCGTACGTTAGAGACCTGACGACTTTCGCTACCAGTGGCAGGGGACATGGCGTCTTTTTGTGCTTTTGTGCCGATTTCAAAAGACTGCAGGGTCTTACCCTGAACGCATCTCCACCGCATTCGTCGAAGGGCAGAACAGATTTGGAGAAACCCTGAGCTCCGGCGGCAACTCATGACGCTGTCGCTGGCGTGGTTTATTAGACTTCCCTCACGCTCTGATCGGTTTCCTGTTTCGTTGAGCCCGACGGCGTGGCCAACATTCCCACTTTGATCAATCAGGTCATCCTGTTCCCATGTCAGCAGACTATACAGTCATAATTGGACTCGAAGTACACACGCAGCTTAAGACTCAGTCGAAGCTGTTTTGTGGTTGCCCGAACCTGTTCAATCCAGATCATCCGAATACGCAAACGTGCCCCGTTTGCCTCGGACTCCCCGGTGCATTGCCGGTCATGAATCGTCACGCTTTCGATTTATCGGTAAAGACTGCGTTGGCGTTAAACTGCAGCATTCCGACATTCACCAAATGGGACCGGAAGCAGTACTACTATCCGGATCTGCCGAAGGCGTATCAGATCAGTCAGTTCGATCTGCCCATGAGCGAAAACGGCTGGCTGGAAATCGCCAACGACGAGGACGGCGGCCCTGTGCGGCGCATCGGAATCACACGCGCTCACCTGGAAGAAGACGCGGGCAAGAACATTCACGACGAAAGCGGCGGACGCGGCGATAGCTGCGTCGATCTGAATCGTACCGGAACACCGCTGCTGGAAATCGTCAGTGAGCCCGACCTGCGATCCGCATCAGAAGCGCGACGGTATCTGGAGGAAATGAAAACGCTGCTGCTGTTTGTCGACGTGTCGGACTGCAATATGCAGGAAGGTTCTTTGCGGTGCGATGCCAACGTGAACCTGCACTTTCACAACGCGGATGGCAGCAAGTCGGCAACTCCGATCGTGGAGCTGAAAAACATGAACAGCTTTCGCAACGTTGAAATGGCGATCGAATATGAGGTGAAGCGACAGTACAACGAGTTTCAGAAGACCGGAAAAACGATCGAAGGTTCTACCAAAGTCACTCGGGGCTGGGATGCAGAAGGCAATCGCACGTTCGCACAACGTGAGAAAGAAGACGTTTCAGACTACCGGTTCCTCCCGGATCCGGACCTGGTCCCGGTGGTGCTGACCGAAGCCGAAATCGAAGCCGTCCGCGCTGCTCTCCCGGAAACTCCGGCGCTCAAGCGTGCGAGATTTCAAACGAACCTGGGGCTCAGTGAGTACGACGCGTCTGTCATCATCGGACAGGGGCCGGGACTGACGCAGTATTTTGAATCAGTCACAACCACATGTGGTGACGGAAAAATTGCCGCCAACTGGACGACGCAGGATGTGTTACGTGATCTGAATGCTACTGAAGCGAGCGTTGCGAACTTTCCGATCACGTCGGAGATTCTGGGGACACTGCTCAAGTGGATCACTGACGAACGACTGACAAACAAGAGTGCTCGCGAAGTATATTCGCTGCTAAAAGACAAAGCAGACTCCGGTGAAATTTCCATCGTCGACGTCGACGCGCTGGCTGGTGAGCGAGAAATCGTCAACGACACCGGAGCACTCGAAGCGGCCATCACAGCGGCGATTGCAAGTCGCCCGGAAGCTGTCGAGGACGTCAAGAACGGCAAACTGCAGGCGGTCGGTCCCATGATGGGCATGGTCATGAAGCAGGTTGGCGGCGCCGATCCCAAAGTTGTGCGAGAAATGCTGATCCAGATGATTCAGGAGTTATGATGCCGTGGAGTTGGCGGAGCTCAACCGCTGCTTCAGGACCCAAACGCAATTCTCTCAATCGCTTACCGTGGTAGAACATTGAAAGTCATTCATGGCCGATCAGCAGGCTTTGCCCAGGGAAGAGTACATCGAGCAGGAGTATTTCTTCCGGATCTACAGAGAACGACTTCTGGAAGGCATGCCATCGCAAGACGTTCTGCGGACCATCCATGAAGAAATTCTGGCAACGACTCGCCTGCCAATGGCAGTTGACTTCATGCGTGCAGAAATTCTGCACAACGGCCGGATCAGCGATGCGATGGCGCGGCTGTCGCACTACTTCACACCATTCCAGACGTTCGTACTAGCGCGAGCAGAAGATGATGTTTCTAAGTTCGATCAGATCACTGGCCTTCTGATTCTCGAACGTGAAGCGAAATACCGCGCGGACGGGGCTTTATCTGCGGGACTGTTCGTCTATCAGTTCGAATGTCTGGCACGTAACCGTCTGGGTTACAGTGACGGTCTGGCCGCGGCGGCGAGCGATACAGCGTACGATGAACGCTGGAAGAAGTGGATTCTCAGTCTACGAGGGAATCTGGGAGTTCACGAACTGTCTGATCTCGTATTCCGCGGCTCGCAGCATTTTTTGACACTCAAAGCACGACGGGAACATCCAATACAGCCGTCGACGGAGGAAGTTCCGGTCGCTTTGTTCGATGAGCAGGCGGGCCGCATTGCGAAGGCTAATATCGGTCGCGACCCATTGTATTTCTTCGCGGCATTGCAGCGGCAACTAGGCTACCCTCAGGTTCCGCAGCCGAAGAAATCAATCGACGAAGCGTTGCCACCAATGCTGGAACGTCGCATCGTTAAGATCGAGCAACGGTTGAAAATCGTCGAGCTGGAACAAAAAGGCGGCATCGATCTAACGAAGTTCTACAAGAAGGAAGACTCAGAGACGCCGCCAGCGTTCGACGATGATCCCCGGTTGAATTGACGCATGATTCGGCAGCAACTAGACGGTACTCGCGATCGTCCAGTGTCTGTCGCTGGTTGCCTGGACAGCGTTGGGATCGAAGTTTGCGGCCCGCAACAGCTCTCGCACTTCGTCCACGGTCAGTGCCGCGTGCAGCGATTGACGGAACAACTGCTGTTGATGAGCATTTTCATCGCCGGTGTACGTCGATACGAAATGTTCAACGATTCCGTTTGATTCCGGGCGCATCAAATCGCGAACAAACAGAACACCGCCCGGCCGTATCACCCGGCGCATTTCGTGGAAGACATCGATCGGATCCGGAATGTGATGCACAATGCTGTTTGACATCACGATGTCCACGGAGGCCGTCGACAACGGCAGCCGTTTGCAGTCGCAGTAGATGGGGAGAATACTGACCTGCAGATGTTGGCGTTGAACATGCTGTCTCGCCAGATTCAACATTTCGAGGGACAGATCACAGGCCAAAATCGGTGACAGCAACGGTTGCGACTTCAGTAGCTGTAGCGGAATCAACGCGGTGCCGGTGCCCAGATCCAGTACCGTTGTGCGATCGGCCTGGTCCTGATTGTTTCCGTTGCGGTCGATGACGTTCAGCAGGTCTTTAACGAACAGCTGATTGACAGCCGAATGGTCCATCGAATCGTAGTCCACCGCCTCTTCGATGGTGTCCATGACTTCCGGCTCAAGAATGCGTGGAATCATTTCGCTTCGCTCGCTGCTTACAGCTGGTGATATGACTTGTACCATTCAACGAACCGTTCGATCCCCGATTCGATGGAAGTCTCCGGTCGAAAGCCGACGTCCCTCTGCAGCGCCTCGATGTCAGCGAATGTTTCCGGCACGTCGCCGGGTTGCATCGGCTGCATGTTTTTGACGGCTGTGACTCCCAGGCACTTTTCCAGAGTTTCGATCATGTGCATCAATTCGACCGGTTGGTTGTTGCCGATGTTGTAGATGCGATACGGGGCCTTCGTGGTAAAATCGTCGGTCGCATCCGGCTGCGAATTTGCAGTGGGGATGTTATCGTTGACTCGAATGACACCTTCAACGATATCGTCAACATAGGTGAAGTCTCGCCGCATCTTTCCGTGGTTAAAGACGTTGATCGGCTGACCGTTGAGGATCGCTTCGGTGAACAACCACATTGCCATGTCCGGTCTGCCCCATGGGCCATACACGGTGAAAAATCGCAGGCCTGTGGTTGGCAGATTGAACAGATGACTGTACGTATGAGCCATCAGTTCGTTCGCTTTTTTTGATGCGGCGTACAAACTGATGGGGTGATCGACGCGGTCTGTCACGCGAAACGGCTTGTTCCGGTTGGATCCGTAGACCGAACTACTGGACGCGTAGGTCAGGTGTGCGATGTTGTGGTGTCGACAGGATTCCAGAATATTAACGAAGCCCACAAGGTTGGCATCAACGTACGCCTGAGGGTTCTCAAGCGAATAACGAACGCCAGCCTGAGCCGCCAGGTGAATCACCGTATCGAAGCTTTGGTCGCGAAACAGCTGCGTCATGCCATCGCGATCTTCGAGCCCCATTTCGACGAACGAAAATCCGTCTCGACCCGCCAGCGTTGCCAGGCGATCTCGTTTTAGCTGTGTCTGGTAATAGTCGTTGACATTATCCAGACCGACCACCGTGTCACCTCGATCAAGAAGCTTCGCAGCAGTGTGCATTCCAATAAAGCCGGCCGTACCGGTGACAAGAATCTTTGACATGTGTGACTTTGTTTACTGTCCAGGTGGTTGGTACGGATTCGGATTGTCAGCGACGAATGACTTTGGCAGTTCCGCAATTGCATCTGCGGGCTTTGTCACATCTCTTCCGGTGAACACAGCGGCGACGAGAAACATGGCGGATGAAGAGAAAAGTAGGCAGTGCCAGCCAATGCACGCGACCTCAACCGCAGCGCGTTCTGTAATTGGCAGGTTTCGAACGAGGATCAGCCGAATCAGATCGATCAGGAACACGTCTGAGAACATCAATACCACACCAGTCAACCCGAATTTTCTCGCTCGACTGCGTCGGAACGACGGGTTGCCGCATACGCAAACACTGCGATCACACAAAGTAGCTCTGCCAGTTTGCGGACCACCAACGACCATGTCGCAGGCAATTCCACAGAATTCACCTACCCGATCTCCTTGCGGTACCAGTCGATCGTTTGCTGAAGTCCCTCTTTAAGTACGACCTTCGGTTCCCACTTCAGAATTTCGCGAGCCTTCGTAATATCCGGGCAGCGGCGTTGAGGATCATCTTTGGGCAGCGGCATGTTTACGATTTTCGACGTACTGCCCGTTGCAGCGATGATCGCTTCAGCCAGTTCCAACATTGTGTTTTCGACAGGGTTGCCGATGTTGATTGGACCGGTATGATCGTCCTGATCCATCAGCCGCAGCATGCCTTCGATCAGATCGCTGCAGTAGCAGAACGAACGCGTTTGTGTGCCTGCGCCGTAGACTGTGATGTCGTCGCCTCGAATGGCCTGCGTGATAAAGTTCGAGATCACTCGACCATCGTTGGGATCCATTCGGGGACCATAGGTGTTGAATATTCGAATGATGCGAATGGCAACGCCATGAGCATGGTGATAATTCATCATCAGTGATTCCGCGATTCGTTTGCCTTCGTCGTAGCAACTACGAGGCCCAATCGGGTTAACGTGTCCCCAGTACTCTTCCGTTTGCGGATGAACCTGTGGGTCGCCGTAGACCTCCGATGTCGAAGCATGCAGAATTCGGGCACCACAACGCTTTGCCAGTCCCATCACGTTGACCATGCCGACCGTCGACGTCTTGATCGTCTTGATCGGGTTGTACTGGTAAGCCTCCGGAGACGCCGGGCACGCCAGGTTAAAGATCCGGTCGACTTCCAGATAAAAGGGATGCACGATGTCGTGGCGGACCAGTTCGAATCGCTCATGATTCAGGAGGTGCCGAATGTTCTCTTTTCTGCCTGTGAAGAAATTGTCCAGGCAAATGACATCCTCGCCGCGTTCCACCAGACGGTCACAAAGATGGCTTCCGAGAAAGCCAGCTCCACCGGTCACAAGCACAGTTGCCATGGAAAAGTCAGTTTCGTTTCTTGAACCGCAGAAAAAGGGACTACCGCGAAAGATGGCGGTCTGGGCGAAGATTAGACGACAGGCGCGGCATTTGGAAGACGGGACCCGGATCTCAGCCTTGCATCGCAGTTTTTCAAACCGCGTTGAATACCAGCGCGACGCGTCAGCGAGTAAATGCAAAAATGCTGTCAATTCACTCGCTGGCGCGTCGTGCTGGTATGGGCAAGTATCCCCCCGTCGCCGCCGCGAGGAAAACGCGGTGTTGACGCCGATTCTGGATCCGGCCAAAATTCGGCCCGCATGGATGCGGCAAATCGGCTTTATCACTCGTTTTCCGGCAGGACGCCAGGAATGAACTCTCCAACTCTTACTTTGCACCAACTGCTGCCAGGCTCTACTGCTGGTCAACACTGGATCGACGACGCGTCAGCCAACGGGGCTGGCCAGGTAATCGTCACTGGTGTCACGTCGGACAGCCGACGCGTCACGCCTGGTGATGTCTTCGTCGCAGTCGCGGGCACGAAGGCCGATGGACATCAGTTTGTTCAGCAGGCAGTCGCCCGAGGCGCGGTCGCAGTTGTTTCTGAAACCCCGAGCGAAGGAATTTCGGTTCCTCAATATATAACCGACTGCTCAGCAGCCGCGTTCGCGCGGATGTCCATGCGTTTCAATGTGGGAACGCGTTGCCCGATTGTTTGTGCCGGTATCACGGGCACCAACGGCAAGACGACCGCATCGTGGATGTTACGTTCGATTCTGCAGACGGCCGGACTACGAACGGGCATGGTCGGAACGATCGAGTGTGACGATGGCGTCGAATGTTCGGCATCCGAAATGACGACGCCGACTGCAGACGCGCTGGCGGCTCATATGCGACGACTCATGGAACAGCGCGCGACGCATTCTGTGCTGGAAATCAGCAGCCATGCCCTGGTGCAGAAACGCTGTGCAGGAATTCAACTGTCGGCCGCTGCCATCACGAACATTACACAGGACCACTTCGACTATCATCGCACAGTCGATGCCTATCGCATGGCCAAGGCGTCTATTGCCGAGCTGCTGCATGCTGATGCTCCGCTGTTGTTGAACCTTGATGATCCGGGTTGTCAATATGTGATGGATCGCCTTGTCGGATCCGCTGCTGTCATTACATTCGGCGTCGACAATCCGGAAGCGGAACTGCGTTCCACACTGCTGCAGAAAAATCATCGATCACAACGCGTGCGATTAGAACTCGCTCAGGGCGATGCGGAAATTCGTCTGCGAATGATCGGACGCCACAACGTCGCCAATTGCCTTGTCGCAGCGGGACTGGCTGAACAACTCGGAGTCCGTCTTTCACACATCGTAGATGGCCTCGAATCACTGCATGTCGTGCCCGGTCGACTGGAGCGGATCGATGAAGGACAGTCGTTTCAGGTGCTTGTCGACTACGCTCACACACCGGATGCACTGGCACGCTGCACCAGCACGATTCGTGACTTCGTCCCCGGGCGTTTGATTTGTGTTTTTGGAGCTGGCGGCGATCGCGATCAATCGAAACGTCCACGCATGGGAGAAGCCGCTTCGATTGCGGACTACTGCATCATCACCAGTGACAATCCACGAAACGAAGATCCCCAGACGATCGCGGAACAGATTGCCGAAGGCTTTTCGACCAATACAGAATATGACATCCAGCTCGATCGTCGCGAAGCAATCGCTCATGCATTCGACGTTGCTCAGCCCGGCGATGTCGTGCTGCTGGCTGGCAAGGGACACGAATCTGTGCAGGAGATCGGCAGCGAGCAATACCAGTTCGACGATCGTGACGTCGCAAGATCGCTGCTGCGAGAAATGACGGCGTCGCAGACTGTTGCCGAGCTGCAGCCAAGGTTTTCGTTGCCAAAGTCGGCGTAGCGTAGCCTGACGACACCGGAGAAACAGCAAAACGCAGAATCGATCAGAGAAACAGTTAAGCCGTGTTTCAGCACCCAGGCGGAAACACAAAAATCATTGGTATTTCAAGTGAGGGCGGGAAGACCAGATCACCGTCCGTTAAACAGTGACGACAAAAACTGGTCGGCCGAAGAAATGTCAGCACAATGGGTGAAGATGGACTTATCCGCGAAATCGTCGAAGGACGATCTTCCAGTCAGCAGCAGGTCATTCTCACGGCAAATTCTGCCGCTTTCATCATCTTTGGTTGGGAATGCAAAACCCCACAACTGAAGAGAAGGCTGAATTCCAGATGTATCCAATAACTGTTCAGCAACTGTGCGATCTCACGGCGGGCGTCCAATCGGGCCATGTGAATCGTACGGCAAAAATCGACGGCACGGTGATCGACAGCCGAGATGTCCAGAGTGGGGACGTCTTTTTCGCTCTCCAGGGAACGCACCAGCACGGCGTGCAGTTTGCGTCCAGCGCACTTCGTGATGGAGCAAATCTGATCGTTGTCGATGAAGCTCAGTCGGCGAACTGTTCATGTCCACACATCAGCGTTCCTGATGCGGAAATCGCATTGGCCCAACTGGCAAACTGGAATCGCAAAGCCAGCGACGCACTTGTCATAGCAATCACTGGCAGTGTTGGAAAAACCACCACCCGACAATTGCTTACCGCCGTCCTCGAAACGACGCATTCGGGGATTCAGAGCCCGCGCAACTTCAACAATCATCTCGGTGTGCCGCTCAGCCTGCTTGAGCTCCAGCCCGGAGACGAATTCGCCGTGATCGAAATGGGCGCGTCTGCTCCCAACGAAATTGCGGCCCTGGCGGCCATCACGGAACCGGAAATGGCCGTGGTCACGCGAATTGCACCTGCTCATCTGCACGGCTTTCAGTCGGTGTCGGCCGTTCAGCGGTGCAAGCAGCAACTGGTGCAGTCAATCAAGCCCGATGGTACCGTATTCCTGAACATCGACGACCCGCAGGTCGCTGCAATGGCTAGCGCAACGCGCGCTCAAGTGATCACGTTTGGAACATCGGAAGCCGCTGATGTGCGAGCAACCGAAATTGAAATGCTGGACGATGAACTGCGACTGGTGGTGAACGGTCACGAGTACCTTGTGCCAATTTGTGGACGACACAATGCGACGAACGTATTGGCAGCCATCGCGGTCGGACTGGAAATTGGCATTTCGGAAGAACTGATTGCCGCTGGGTTGCAGAACTTCAAGTCGAAACCAGGACGAAGCTTCGTTACCGAAATTGGTGAATGGACTGTCATCGACGACAGTTATAATTCCAGTCCGGCCAGTGTGTCGGCTGCCATTCAGATGGCAGAAGACTTTAGCGACTGTCGACATCGCGTGCTCGTCATGAATGACATGCTGGATCTCGGTGACCAGTCTGCAGATTTGCACTACGGAATCGGGGCGGCACTCGCTGCTTCGAAGATCGACCACGTGGCTGTACTCGGAGAATACAGCTGCGACGTCGTCGAGGGATTTCTGGCGGCCGGCGGCCATGGAAACAGGATTTCGCAGTTCGCAGATCTCTCCACACTGTCCGCAATGCTGGACTGTCTGCTAAGTTGCGATGACCTTGTAGTGATCAAGGGCTCGCGGGCGACGAAAATGGAACGGCTAATAGATGTATTGACGACACTCGCGGCCGCGGATCGTGAATCCCTCAGCCGCGCCGCGTAATCATCGCGAACCAGCCATCATCGTTTACGCCAGATGCTCAGCAATTGCAGCTGTTGTTGGCTGTCGGATGATACCTCGCTCCGTCACGATCGCCGAGATTAGTTCGGCGGGCGTCACATCAAACGCAGGGTTGTAGACGCCCACGTTGTCCGGCACCGTTTTGCGACCGAAGCCATTCGCGATTTCCTCGCGGTCGCGGAGTTCGATTGGAATCTGATCACCGTGGCTTAGGCTGAGATCAAATGTGCTGGACGGAGCCGCAACGTAGAATGGAATGTTGTGAGCCTTCGCCAACACTGCCACGCCATACGTTCCGATCTTGTTTGCGGCATCTCCATTCGCGGCAATACGATCGGCCCCGGTGACGACAGCCTGAATTCGGCCCTCTTTCATCACCTGTGCCGCCATGTTATCGCAGATCACCGTGACGGGGATCTTCCGCTGCTGCAGTTCCCACGCCGTTAACCGTGCGCCTTGCAGTAGCGGTCGCGTTTCGTCGGCAAAGACATGAATCGATTTGCCAGCAGCGGCCGCAGCAAACATCACAGACAGCGCTGTACCGTCACCAGCAGTCGCGAGGCCGCCGGCATTGCAATGAGTCAGCACGCCGGTGCCATCGCCGAGAAGTTCGCTGCCATGCCGGCCGATGGCTTTGCACATCTCGCGGTCTTCCAGTGCAATTGCCTTCGCTTCAGCGAATAGTCGGTCATGCATGTCCGCCGGGGGCACCCCTGCGGACTGCGACGCCACCGCGCCCATGCGATCCAGCGCCCAGAACAGATTGACCGCCGTGGGACGACTGCTGGCGAGATAACTGGTGACAGTCTGCAACTGTGCGTCAAACGCCGCGCGGTCAACGTCGCGATGAGCGCGCAGCCCGGTGACAACACCGTACGCTGCGGCAACACCAATTGCCGGAGCACCTCGGACACGCAGCACTTTGATGGCCTCCCAGATGCTTTCGAGCGTCGCGCATTCGATTTCGAGGAATTCGTTCGGCAAGAGTGTCTGGTCGATCATCCACAGCGTTCCCGTGGAATCACCCTGCCAGTGCATGGTCTGATAAGTCATATGCCTGGTCTGATTTGTTGCTGTCTGAGGCGGAAATCGACGTACGTGGCCCGCGTTCTAACAGGATGACGGCGGTATCTCAAACAAAGCACCGCTTTCAGAACAGGAAACGCGGGCCATGAATTGAGCGGGAGCTCGGCAGACGTCATACTCCGGCAAAATTGTTCAACCTTCAAAAACACAGAAAGCTGCTTCGATGCTGTCTCACATGGTGTACTTCACGCTCAAAGATTCTTCCGACTCCGCTCAGCAGACAATGGTTGATGCCTGCCAGAAGTTTCTGAAGCCACACGATGGGATTACGTTCTTTGCAGTCGGCAAGCACGCTCCGGAGTTTGACCGTCCCGTGAATCAGAAATTCCATATCGCGTTGCACGTGGTTTTCGATACCAAAGAGTCACATGACGTTTATCAGGTTTCTGAGAATCACCTGGCGTTTATCGCGCAGGGCAAAGAAAACTGGGAACAGGTCCAGGTGTTCGACGCGTATGTCGACTAGAGCAGTTTACTTATTGTTGTGGACGGTACTCGCTCGCGGGAGCACGCTTTCTTCGATCGAAACGCGTGCCCCGCGGCCACAAGTCAGCGTAATACGCTGTAGTGTCTCGTCACGATTAAACTGTCGGTTCCTGTGGCACTGGCTTCGCCAGTGGTTCTGCCGGTTCGAGGCACTGACAAAACCGGTGGCACACAACAAAATACGGCTGCAGGACACCAGCATGGCTAAGTTTTCCGGCAGCGACGTTCGCTCCACACGCGCATTCTGTAAGACGACCTCTGTGGCAGGATCGAGATTGATTTGACTGAACGCCACGACAACTCCGTTACATTATCCCAATGGTCAATCGCAACAGTGATTGGACTGGGGTTGGCGGTGGGTGTCTGGTGGCCGCTTGTTCAGGGCGGTGGGCTGGTTGGTGGAGACGTCTATCCCTACTTTCTTCCTCAGAAAGTCGTACTGGCCGAAGGCTTTGCTGCGGGTGAAATTCCGCTGTGGCACAATCTAACAGGATTGGGATATCCACTCCTGGCAGAGAGTCAGGCTGGCGTATTCTATCCACCCAATCAGATCCTGTATCGCCTGTTCGACGTTAACACAGCCTACAACGCCAACGTGATACTGCACTATTGGCTGGCGTTCGTGTTGACATGGCGATTCGCGCGCTGCCAGGGTGTTCACAGTTGGCCGGCCGTGTTAACAGCGCTGGTATTCGTCTATGGCTGGTTCCCCGCAAGGATCTCCTGGGAATGGAGCATCTTTGGCGGAGTATTCTTTCCGCTCTCGCTGTGGTTGACGGATCGTGTCGTTCAGCGAACAACACCCGCGCGTGGAGCGGCATTGGCAATTTGCTTTGGCGTGTATCTGCTGTCGGGACACTTCACGCTGGCGTTTATCAGCCAGTTAACCGCAATGGCCTACGCAGTCCTGACTGCGCGGCGGCTTCGGTCAGAATCATCGCCGCGTAAACAAAGGTGGATCGCACCGGGAGTCGTCACTGCAGCAGTGGTCGGCTCGCTGCTGTTGGCGGCCATTCAAGTTGTGCCAACCTACGAACTGAAACGCATGAGTCAGCGAACGCGCACCAGCGAGGTGTTCGATCCGGCGTTCGGGCATATGCCACCGCTGTATGCGACGCAGGTCGTCGCGTCGTGGTGGTATTGGCATTCCGAGAACATCGTCAGGTCACAGAAGTTCAGGACTTCGCCCGGCGCGTTTCCGGCGAACACAAACGGAGTAGAAGCACATCTGTATTGGGGCCTGATTCCGCTGGCGTTGATGCTTCTGCTGCTGAAACGATCGCTGCGTGAACAAGCTTGCTGCGTCAACTGCCGGACCTGGCTGATCCTGATTTTGTCGGCGGGGATATACGCCACGGGCTGGTTGATGCCAGTGGCGCGTCATCTGCCGGGCTTTGGATTCTTCAACGGCCCGGGGCGATACACCATCGTCTGCGCATTGGGTGGCGCAATCATCGCGGGGCAGGTGTTAAGCGGACTGCTAGCAAAACTTCCGGGCCCCAACGTTGCCTTGATCGCCATCATCCTTTGCGGTCTGACGCTGCCCGACTTATTGTGGTCGGCGCAACATATTGCCGATGCGAAGGCTGTTCCCGTCTCGCCATTGTCGAAGACAGAAGACAGTTGGGTTCGCAACAACTTGATGGCGAAGGGACCGATGCAGTCCCGCCTGCTGGCTCCGGGGCCGAATGTTGGCAATCTTTTCGGCGTCAGTTGTGTGCCCCAGTATCTGGGCATCGGTCCGGCGGTGTACTACGACGAAGCCGTCTGGCCAGCGACGGGACCGGAGTCTCCCAAAGACGAGTTTCCCACGGTTGACGACCTGGCAAAACTGGAATTCCTGGCGATCACTCATTTGCTGACGACTGAACCGCTGCAGAATCCATCGGCGGCGATCGAGATCGTTGGGGAGTATCCGGATGCCCTGCTGAACGCAATGTGGGGACGTGGCGGTCAACCGGTTTTTCTGTATCGGGTGCTGTCCACTCCTTCGCGAATCGTGGCCGAACCAGCAGAGTCTTTAGTGACGTTTTCAGTGACTGGCGTGCAGACGGATTCCGTTCAGTTTGACATAGAATTAACACAGACTGCGGATGTTGAACTTCGAGAGTTGATGTATCCAGGCTGGAACGTCGACATCGACGGTACAACAGCGGTAGCAGTGGCTGATTCCATGCTGCGGACAGTCTCCGTCCCTGCCGGCAAACACACTATCCGCTGGACGTTTCAACCGGCCAGCTTTCGCATCGGACTCTGGATCAGCATTCTTTCCACATTGGCAACCTGCTTGCTCGCAGTTTGGCCGCGACAACAATGGACGACTTAATAGCGAAGTAGACACACATGAAAGCTGCATACATCACACAGGTCGGATCACCATCGACAATTCAATACGGCGAGATCGACGACCCTGAAGTTGGACCAATGCAGGTGTTGATCAAGACGAACGCCGTCGCGGTCAATCCGATCGACACATACATCCGTAGTGGAACGGTGAAGCTGCAACTGCCGTCGCCTTACGTCATTGGCTGTGACATCGCGGGAACTGTCGCGGCAGTTGGAGCCGAAGTGACTCAGTTTAAAGCTGGTGACCGCGTGTGGGGCAGCAATCAGGGTCTGTCGGGGCGGCAGGGGACATTTTCCGAACTCGCCGCTGTCGACCAGTGCTGGTTATATCCAACGCCTGCAAACGTTGCAGACGAAGACGCCGCTGCGGTTGCTCTGACAGGAATCACGGCTCATTTGGGTCTGCATCTCCACGGCAATCTGCAGGCCGGCGAAATCGTTTTCGTCAACGGAGGCACAGGAGGCGTTGGTTCCGCGGTCGTGCAACTCGCCATTGCCGCGGGCGCCACCGTGATCACAACAGTCGGCTCTGCGGAAAAAGTGGCGACCGCAACAGACCTGGGCGCCGAACATGTGCTGAACTATCGAGACGTTGATGTCACAGAAGCACTGCAGGAACTGACTGCCCGAATTGGCCGGATCAACCTGTGGTTCGAAACACTGCGTAATCCGAACCCTGACGCTACGCTTCCGCTGCTGGCCAAACGGGGCCGCTATGTGCTGATGGCGGGCCGGGACGCTCGCCCGGAGTTTCCCGTCGGAGCGTTCTACGTCAACGACCTCCGGGCCATCGGGTTCGCTATGTTCAACGCGTCCGCTGAGGAACAACAGCAATCTGCGGCCGAAATCAACCAGCTTCTGGCAGCTCAGACACTGAAACCACTGATTGGTGCCCGCTATTCGCTGAGTGAAGCGGCGAAGGCGCATCAGCTGCAGGAAGACAACACGCTAAACGGAGCTGGTACGCTGAGCGGAAAGATCGTGGTGACGGTGTAGTAAGGCAGCGCTACGGCTCGGTCTTTGCCTGCGGCACTGGCTGTTCCGCGGGAGCCAGAACCGACTGCACCATCAGCATGATGGCTCCAGTCACCAGACAAATATCGGCCACATTAAAGATGGCCCAGTCGAAGGTGCCAAACTGAAAGTGGAGGAAGTCACGCACGGCTTTGATGGGTGTCTCCTGTCCGGGCACAATCACACCGTGTAGCCCGAGGCGATCGTAGAGATTCCCCAGCGTCCCTCCGGATACACAGGCCAGCGATACCGTCAACCACATACTCTCTGCGGCCTTTTTCGCAAACAGCCAGTAGATAATTCCGACAAACGCAGCGACGCTCAGCAGCGCAAACACCCAGGCGAACCCCTGTCCCATGCCCCACAAGGCACCTTCATTGAGACTCGTGAACAGTCGAAACCGAACCCACGAATCCAGCAGCCATGCGCCGCCGTTGCGCACACCGAATGCTTCGAAAACGGCAGACTTTGACCACAGATCGACGATCAGACAAACCGCCGTCACTGTGAAAAATGTCGGAAGTCGATTTTTTGGCAGCTGTTCCATCATGATTCGTCTTCTCGCTTCCGTTCGCACTCCACACAGTTGCGAGCGTACGGCAGCGCCTTTAAACGTCCTTTAGGAATCTTCGCGCGGGAGGCTGGTTTCCCTGCTTCGCTGCACATTTCGCAAATCCCGAACGTACCGGCATCGATTCGTTGCAACGCGGCCGAGATCTCATTCAGAGCCTCACCATCTTTTTCCACCATGCTCAGCGAAAAGTCCTGGATCCACGCATCCGAACCGTGTTCGGCAGAATGCGTTGTCGAAACGTGATCGCCGTTCAGTCCAGCAAGGGCCTCTTCTTCCATCTGCTTGACGTCGCCACGAACGCGGGCCTGAATCATCCGAAGCATTCTGCGAAACTGCTCCAATTCGTCTGGTTTAACCATTTCCACGATCACCCGTTGAGTGCCTCACGATCTGATACGACGCGGCGGAATTATGAGGAACATTGCCACCCAGGTCCAGCCAGCTTGAGTGGGCAGATGGTGACTTAAGCAAACTCCCCGGCCGGTGAGCGGCCAAGTGCAGGCATGGCGGAATCATCGAGAGTTGGGACGACGGCAGGAGGTCAGCGCATACGCGGATCGCGGGAATCGGGCAGCGAAAGTCGACAAGAATGTCGTCGTTACATGGATCGTGTGCCACCGGCTTTGCCAGTGTTTCTGCCGATTCGGTGACTGGCAAAGCCAATGGCACACATCGAACACGGCTGCCGTGCACTACAGCGTATTACGCTCACTTGTGGCCGCGAGGCACGCGTTTCGATCGAAGAAAGCCTGCTCCCGCGAGCGAGTACCATCCACAACAATAAGTAAACTGCTCTAAGCCGCGGCACGCTTCGGCGTCGCAACACTTCCCGTTTGGTACGACCACAAATGAATCGCGTCCAATACTTTCTCGGCAACAGTCATCGCGTTTACGGCTTCTCTACCAGAAACGAGTGGAGTGCGATTTTCCTGAATGGAAGCAATAAACTCCCGCAGTTCCAGCGACATCGCATCATCATCACCGGCCTGCAATGTCTTTGATTCGATCCATTCGCCGAAGACGCTGTCTTTCAGCGTCCGAGGATCCGGAGTCGCTGCGGCGATGGCATGTGCCAATGCCGGATTTGCCTTAAACTTAGCGGCAGGTTTCCACTGCTGAACCTCGCGGCTCTGCAGATCAGCAACCACGCAGCCTTCGGTACCCCAAATCTGCATGGTCCGTTCTGCCGCAGGACACATGCGACTGGACGTGATGTCGACGATTGTGCCAGACGGCATCTTCAGTCGCGCCACCGCCATGTCTTCATGAGGACCAATCCCGACGGCTCCGAAAGCATCCACCGAATCCGGCAGCTGATTTGTCAGTGCCAGTACCAGGTCGATGTCGTGAATCATCAGGTCGTGGACAACACCAATATCGGTGGAGCGAAATGAATACGGGCTGACTCGCTGACATCGAATATACAACGGATGCCCAACGATGTTCTGAGCCAAAGCGAATGCCGGGTTGAAGCGTTCAATGTGACCAACCTGCAGGATCGCATCGTTGGCATTCGCCAGTTGATTCAATAGCTCAGCATCGGCAACATTTGTTGCCAGTGGCTTCTCCACGAAAGTCGCAACACCGGCTTCCAGAAATGAGCGGGCGGCTTCCAGGTGATAAACTGTCGGCGTTGCGATCACGACGCCGTCCAGATTGTTCGGCAAGTCAGCCGCACTCGCGAACCAGCGCGTACTGACTCGATTGGCCACTTCGCGGCCGAATTTTTCATTTGGATCGACAACTCCAACCAGATCCACGTCTGAGAAGTTGGCAAGTTTTCCGGCGTGATGCTGGCCCAGAGAACCAACACCAATAACCGCCATTCGTAACTGTCTCATGCTGCGTTTCGCTTTTCGTTCTCTTCCTGAGGTGGCTGCATCCGTGTTGCTTCTCGAGCTCGACCGAGCTTACCAGCTCGCTGAGCTTCGATAAACTGCAGCAGTTGCGACAATTCCATGGGGATGACCCCGTCCAGCGTTTCGTCGAAATGCGCCTGCACTTCGGCCATGGTTTTTCGTTTGCGATACAGCATTCGAAAGGCTGTTTTGACTGTATCGATGGATGTTTCAGAAATCCCTGCTCGACGCATCCCGACGATATTCAGAGTCTTCAGAGTTGGATTATCGCTGCCGGCTGCCAGCATAAAGGGAGGAATGTCGTGTGGAACTCGACAGCCACCGCTGACAAAGGCCAGTCGACCAATGGTTGAGAAATGGTGCACCACAGTGTTACCGGAAACGATGGCTCGATCGTGAACATGAACATGTCCACCCAGCAAAACTCCATTCACAAGAATCACGTCGTCATAGATACGACAGTTGTGAGCAATATGGCTGTTGGCCATAAACATGTTGCGGTTACCAATTCGAGTGATGCCATCTTCTTTTTCTGCACCACGATTGACTGTGACACCTTCGCGGAACAGGTTGTTGTCTCCTATCAGAACTTCGGTTTCAGATTCCTGATAGCTGACGTCCTGTGGCTCTCCACCAATCACACAGCCGGGATACAGCTTGTTGTGAGCTCCCAGAGTTGTGGTCCCCATCAGTACCACGTGGCTGGCGAGCTGCGTGTAATCGCCGATGGTGACGTTCGGCCCAACCACACAAAACGGCCCGATAACGACCCCTTTACCCAGCTTTGCTGAGGGATCCACTTGAGACAGTGGTGAGATTTGAGCTTCCATGATGATCATCCTGATCAGTGTTCAAAAAGGTTGAGAGAGCCGAGTAACAGAGTCCTAAGCACCCGCCCACAAATAATCGCACATATCAATTTCCGCTCAGTGTGTAAGGCAACGGCAATTCGCAGGTTGTTATGTGCGAAAACATATAAGCGATTGCTTAAGCAGCGTTCCTGAGTTCTGTCGCTTGTTTTAGATTCGTCAGAACGCGGGCAAGTTCATGATTCAAATGATGTCCACTCCGACAAGCGGTCACATGGCCGACAAATGGTGTTCCACTGAGTGCCAGATCTCCAACACAGTCCAGCAGCTTGTGTCGCGCGGCCTCGTCCGGGTACCGAAGTGCATTATCAATAACGCCATCGTCTCCCACGATTACAATGTCTTTGCTGGTCAGGTGCCTGCCGTAGCCCATGGCTTTTAGGGCTTTGATTTCGCTTTGGAGCACAAAAGTGCGGGCAGCTGAAACCTCTTCATAGAAGATTTTCGGTGTGATTTCAGCGGAATAGATTTGTGGCGTGACAACAGCGTTGCGGCCGTAGTACAGTTGATAGGTAATCGCAGCACATCGTTGAGCGTACGGACGCAACAGCAAGGTCTGCTTTCCGTCATCGCTGCGAACATTAGTGGTGCCGCCAATACTGATCGATATCGCGTCCGCATCGAGCTGAACCAGGCCAGCCTGCAGAATTCCATCGCAAAAATCCCGACACGAACCGTCGTATGCAGGCAACTCAGGAGCATTGATTTCCACGATACAATTGTCAACCTGAAGTCCGCATAAAGCTGCCATCAGGTGTTCGACAGTTTCCACGCGAACATCTTCAGTAACAGCCAGCGCTGTGCGCCGGGGAACCTTCGCAATGAATTCAACCGTCGCTGGAATATCAGGCGCATTCGTCAGATCAACACGGCGGAAAATGATGCCTGTGTTGCTGTCCGCTGGTAACAAAGTGACCGTTGTTTCGTAGCCCATAAACAGACTGCGACCACTGAACCGGACCGGACCGGCCACCGTCTGTTGCTTACGCGTTGAGGGATAGGTTTCGTCCTGGAGTTGTGTCGAATGATCAGTAGACACGGTCGTTTCTTTCGCAGGAGTACAGCAAAACCGGCAACTAACTTCCGCAATTGCGAGAGTTACTGCCGGGCTGTGTTTTGCCAAACGCTTAGTCTTTATAAAAGACCTATTGGCGAATCGGGGCGGGACCAGAGCCCGATACTGGCGTAACTTTTGTGCCACGCTGGGCAGTTTGGGCATACTGTTTGTTCAGGTACCCCAGTACCTGGTC
>CALFOL010000136.1 GCA_937919915.1 uncultured Planctomycetaceae bacterium | reverse complement strand
GCATACTGTTCACTGAGCGGAATACGAGGACGATCGTGCCGTAGTTGCGTGGAATTTGCGGACTCCCGGAGTTGAAAAGGCCATGTGATCTCCCGATGCTGGCCGTCGCGGGACGTTGTTCTGAGCGGTTAATCGGATCGCATTGTTCCGGATAGTGTTGCAAAACTCGGGATCTCAACAGGATACGTTCGACGAAGGAAGAAAAGACAATGGCCTTAGGACAGACGACGCAGAAGGTCGTCGGCTACCAGGTTTGGCGACATTTGCTGTTCGTACACTGGCGAGTTGATGCTACTCGAATGCAGGCTTTATTGCCGGACGGACTGACGATTGAGACCTTTGACGGCACTGCGTGGCTGGCCGTGGTTCCGTTTTCGATGGAACGCGTGCGGCCGTGGTGGTCGCCGCCTGTCCCTGGGATCTCCTGGTTTCTGGAGACAAACGTTCGGACCTACGTGCGACATGCTAACGGACAAACCGGCGTCTGGTTCTTTAGTCTCGATGCAAATCACCGACTGGCCGTCACGGTCGCCTGCAGATTTTGGCACCTGAAGTACCGCTATGCGCGCATGGGCCTGCAGCGGGAGAACGGAGCACTGCGCTATACCGGCAGGCGACCGGATACGGTGCAAACCGCGTACGAGATCGCGGCGCACATTTCTGAATCGGATGTCCCGGCTGAGGCCGAAGTCGGTTCGCTCGAACACTTTCTGCTCGAACGCTATCACCTGTTTGCTCAACGCCCCGACGGTCGTTTTCTGTGCGGTCAGGTGCACCATGAGCCATACCGGTATCAGCCCGCATCGTTGATAACGCTGAAGCAAACTCTGACAGCGGCGATGGAATATCCGATCACGTCAGGCATCACGCCTGATCACGTGGCCTATTCGCTCGGAGTCCAGGTCAGTGTGTCCGATTTGAAATTGATCGGCGACTGATGAATTGCGTCAATCTCGGATCACAATTCATTCACAATGTAGTTGCGAATCTGCTGTTCGGTTTCGCCGGAAAGCCTGCCGAAGAATCGTAACTGCAATTCTCCGTTCTCATCATGTCGACCGCAGATCTTCACTTCGCCTTCGACGAATCGCGTACGTCGCAGCAGTTCCAGCAGCCTTCGTTGTTGAGGCGTCGTCACACCTGTGTGAGACCGCATCCCGGTTCTGTCCATTACGATCGTAAACGCCCATTTTGGTCGCAGAAACGTCCACGCTCCGTACACGATCAGGACCGGCACTGCAAAACGCAGCAGGACAAACAGGATGCGAAACATGGTATCCTCTGCTGGTACGATCCGGCGCTGGAGTTCAGGCTTTAGCCGCCCAAGCGCAACTTGAAATGCGGAAATGATCTCATGCTGACTCTGTTAGTCACGCATCAGCATGACCTACGACAGGAACTTCTCCAGGGCATCCAGGCCCGCCGTAATCGTCTCCATGTTTGTTGCAAAAGACAACCGCACGTACCCCGGAGCTCCAAACGCGTCGCCGGTGACCAGTGCCACATGGGCGTCCGCCAGCAGTGCGGTGCAGAAGTCACTGCTGTTGTCGACAGTCATGCCGCCCGGAAGTTCACGGCCAAAATGGCTGCTGACATTGAAGAACACATAAAACGCTCCACCCGGATCGACAAACGTCAGGCCCGGCATGGCTCGCATTCGTTCCACCACGTAGTTGCGACGTGCCTGAAAGGCGACCATCATTTCTGACAAGCATTCCTGAGGTCCATTCAACGCTTCGACGGCGGCATACTGACTGATGCTGCACGGGTTCGACGTCTGCTGGCTCTGCAGTTTATCGATCGCCTTGCTGATGTTTTCCGGCGCCAGAGTCCAGCCGATGCGCCAGCCGGTCATCGCATAAGCCTTGCTGACGCCGCTGACGATGATGGTGTGAGCTTTCACGTCGTCACCGAACGAAGCGAATGTCCTGAACGTGTGACCTTCGTAGATGAGTTTGCTGTAGATCTCATCAGACAAGACCGTGACGCCGGTTTCCACGGCCACACGGGCTAACGCTTCCAGCGCTTCCACGGGATAAACGGAGCCGGTGGGATTGCTGGGGCTGTTCAGCATCAGCATCTTTGTCTTATCTGTAATGGCGCCACGAAACTGCTCGGCCGTCATGCAGAAGCCCGATTCTTCTGTCGTCTCAACCAGCACGGGTATCGCGCCGACGAGTTCTACCAAAGCCCTGTAGCTGACCCAGTACGGAGTCGGGATAATGACTTCATCGCCGGGATTACAACACACGGCCAGTACGTTGTGCAGCGCGTGTTTGGCGCCATTGCTGATGGTGACTTCTGACGGCTTGTAACTGACGCCATAGTCACGTTCGAAGGCGTCGCGGATTGCCTTTTTTAGGGCTGGGATTCCCACAGCCGGCGTGTAGTGAGTATGCCCGGCATCCATTGCCGCTTTGGCGGCATCGCAAATGTGAGCCGGCGTCGTGAAGTCCGGTTCGCCCAGAGTAAACTCCAGAACGTTAACACCCGAATCTCGCAGCTCTTTGGCTTTGGCGGCCGCTGCGATGGTGGCGGATGGGGCAAGCTGATTGACGAGATCTGACGTTTGCATGGGACGGCTTGGGGGTTTGGATCGTAAATCGAAGTGGCAACGGAACAGCAGGGTTGAAATTCCGCCATAACGCCTCGATTCTGTTGTGCTGTTTGGCTCTGGTCAACCATCGACACCGGCTGCCATTGAAGTTCGCGGAACCTCTCAGGAATGGTGACAATCGGCGAGACATCACGTTTTCTGGCATGGTTCGCAGGTGATGTTCGCCGTCTGGCGGTGGAATCCTGCTGTTGCCCCGTTTTTCCCCCACAAGATACAATTTCCGCAAGCGGCCCGACTTTTGATCAGGATCTCCAGGACGGCAGGAAAAACATTTCAAACAGGAGGAAACGCAGGACACAGAGTGTGTCTTCCTCTGTTCTCTCCGTTTCCTTCTGTTCAACATCAGGTGCCGTTCACCCGGATACGCCACTTTCTTCCATGGATGGAATTGTGACTGAATTTGTTTTCGAAAAACCTGTCCGGAATCTCACGTCCGGCTTCGTCGGAACCATCGGCTGCTGGACGGCAGGGATTTCCGTAGGCGTTGTCGCTGTTGCATTTGCGCTGGCTGGCTCCATGACGATCAAATTGATCGGTCTGGTGCTGTTGCTGGTCGCCGGCGCACTCTGTGGCCTGGCTCGGACCGCTCCAGCCATTTGGAAACTGCGGCTGACAGCGGCGTGTCTGTCGCTGGGGCTGATGTTGTTGCTGGCAGAAATCGTGTTGCGATGCGTGACCGATTTCCCTGTCAACACTGCGTCCAACATGATTCCGCATCCACAACTGGGCTACGTGCTGGATCCACGACTGGACGACGTCGATGCGAACGGCTTCCGAAACGCGGACGTCCTTCAGCAGGCGGACATCGTTGCCATCGGGGACTCACAGACCCAGGGATTCAACGCTGCAGCCGAAGGATCGTGGCCACAACTACTGGCTTAACAGTCCAGTCAAACGGTCTACAACATGGGTGTTGGTGGCTATGGTCCGCTGCAATACAGCGTGCTGATTGGCGATGCACTTAAGCTGCAGCCGAAGCAGATTGTTGTCGGTCTGTATCTGGGCAACGATCTCGGCGATGTGGCTCGTGGCATCCAGGAACGCCACTCAGAACGCGAGATTGAAAATCCGTTTCGGCATGTGATCAAATATCACACGGCAACGGGCAGCGCTCTGCACCAGTTGCTGCGGCATTCGAAATTCGGTCGACCTGCTGGCTTCGAGATCTCGCACTCCACCAACCCAACGTTCGTCGCCGACCAACGCGTGCGGTTTCTATCGAGCGACATGGATCTGACGGATCCCCGGATCAATACAGCGTTGCAGACGACACTGCAAGTTCTGGCCGGCGCCAAACAACAGTGTTCCGCGGCTGGCGCAACTCTGACCGTGATGCTGATTCCGACTCGAGAATCCGTGTACTGCCACAGCCAGCAGACTGTTCGCGATGCGTTTCCGGACGGGCTGTTGCAGCTTACACAGCGAGAATCAGAGCTTCGTGCTCGTCTGCAGTCGTCGTTGACAGAACTGGGCATTGCGTCTCGCGACGTCCTGCCGTCTTTGGTGTCCGCTATTGATTCCGGAGCCGTCGTGTATTCGGCTCACGACGAAGGCCATCCGCTGACAGCTGGATATCGCGTCTACGCTGATACTGTGGCCGGTGAATCCAGCATGGCGGCGACAAACGCCTTGACGAACTAGCGAACGCTCGACGTGTGCCAGTGCGTTCTCGGAGTAAACACTGGCTTTGCCGGCAAAGCCAGTGGCACACAGCCGGAACGGTTCCCGGCTACTTGCCAGGAAACACGTGGCCGGTGGCAGACGTTTCCACCGAATACAACGACTTCCGCGCGGTGACAAACAGTGTCTTGTTGTCCTTGCCGCCAAAAGCCACGTTCGCCGGATGTTCCGGGATTTTGATAATGCCCAACTGCTTGCCAGACGAATCAAACACCTGCAGCCCGAGGGCCGTGGTGATGTACAGGTTGCCGTTGATGTCGATCGTCAGACCGTCGCCGCCCGCATCGTCTTTGCCTTCGGGTTGAGTCAACGTGCAGAACATTTTTCCTTTGCCGATTTCTCCTGGTGATTTGATGGCGTAGGACCACATCTGTTTTTCCATGCTGGGAATCACATATAACGTCCTTTCATCCGGTGACAGAATGACGCCGTTCGGAGCCGTGCGATCTTCGATCAGTCGCGTCACTTTGCCCTCGGCGGCTCGATAGTAAACCGCTTCCGTTCCCTGCGGCCATGGATCCGGAGCTCGATAGCGCGGGTCGGTGAAATAAATACCGCCCGCTTTGTCGATCACCAGATCATTCGGTGCGTTGAAGCGTATGCCTTTGTACTCGGTTGCCAGAGACGTCTGTTTTGCGGTTGCCAGGTCGTACTGCTTCAGTTGTCCGTCCATTTCACAGGCCAGCAGGCGGTCGCCAACAACCAACAGTCCATTGCAGTGTCCGGAGGGCTCAACAAATACGGACAGTGTTCCCTTAGCGTCGCGTTTGTGGATGCGATTGTTGGGGATGTCGGTGAAATACAGGTTGCCCGCGGCATCGGTCGCCGGTCCTTCCGTAAAGGCGAAGTCCGTGTGCAGTCGCTGAACTTCGCCCAGGGGACCGATGCCAGCGATGTCTTCGCCCTGTGCAACGAGATTCCCTGTGAATGCAGAGATAAGCAGTCCGGATAGAAAAACGGTTCGAAACATTGGACGCCTTAGAGTGTTTGCGGATCGGATGGACGTTTCGGAGACTGCATCATTTCCAGACCGATTCGAATTATCAAGTAGTCAGCCCTGGAAATCGCGGGGGGATTACGGACGAATGGAGACCGCAATATTGCGGATCAGGTCTAAGATTGGCTGCCAATCACGCATTCCTGACAAAACGGTGCTTTCAACATGGTAGCCAGTCGCCCTACGATTTGAGAAACTCTGAGACTCACGCCTCACAGGAAACCCGCCCATGAATCGCTCTTCGCTGGCTGTCGTCACAACATGTTTTGTGCTGCTGATTGCCGGCGTCGCGATCGCTCAGTTCGGCGGCTTTCAGCGATTCGGTGGCCGACGCCAAATGGTCGGCCCCGATGGGCGACCGGATCGTCGCGGTGTCCCCGATTGGAAGCTGGACGAAACGTTCAAGGACGACGTCTTTACCTTTTGCCGAATTCGCTACAGCAGCTACGGTGGGCGGCGAGGAAACGCGTGGGATACAGATTACCCAGACGCCGATCTGAACTTCTCGTACCGCCTGCAGCAATTGACATCGCTGCACACGCACCCGGATGGAGTCATCATTGAACTCACGGATCCCACGTTGTTCGACTATCCGTTCATCTACATCATCGAACCTGGCGCGCTGCGTTTTTCTGAACAGGAAGTAACGGCGCTGCGCAGCTATCTGCTGAACGGCGGCTTTCTGATGGTCGACGACTTCTGGGGCCAGTACGAGCTCGACAATTTTCTGTTCGAGATGCAGCGCGTGCTTCCCAATCGCGAAGCCACAGAGATTCCGCTTGAGCATCCGATCTTCCACTGCGTCTACGATCTTAAAGAGCGGCCGCAGATCCCGGCCTTCGGTCACGCACATCCGAACCGCATTGATGGCAACGGAAATTTGATCACCTGGGAAGGCGGCGCTGATACTCAGGATCCGCACTATCTCGGGATGTACGATGACAACGGTCGCATGGTGTCCATCATTTGCCACAACACGGATCTTGGCGACGGCTGGGAACGCGAAGGCCTGGATCCCTGGTACTTCAAAGAGTTCTCAGAAAAGAAAGCCTACCCGTTGGGAATCAACATCGTCTTCTACGCATTAACACATTAAGGCGGTACCGACCGCCGGCGGATGCGAGCTACCGCATCGGAAATGCTCCGTTGTCGCTTTGGTGGCAGGCAACAGGACAGGAAATATGTCGCACAAAGAGAAAGCCAATAACTGAATGTCTGAGTCTGAAGAAGTAGAACTGGAAATCGCCGATATCACGCCACAGCGTGAACGTGAACTGATCGGACAACTGCGATCCTTGCGCAAGACGATCGACGACGAACTGTCGAAGGTCATCATTGGCCAGAAAGACGTTGTCGAGCAGCTGTTGATCTCGCTGTTGTCTGGTGGGCACTGTCTGATTACGGGTGCTCCCGGCCTGGCGAAGACACTGCTGGTGAATTCGATCGCTCAGTTGTTCGATCTCAAATTCAACCGGATTCAGTTTACTCCCGACCTGATGCCCGCGGACATCACTGGCACCGAAGTCCTGGATGAGGACGAGGCAGGGCACCGATCGATGCGGTTTATCCCCGGCCCGATCTTTGCGAACGTGCTGCTGGCCGACGAAATCAACCGGACGCCGCCAAAAACACAGTCGGCCTTGCTGGAAGCCATGCAGGAGCATCAGGTCACAGCCGCCGGGCGGATTCACAAACTGCAGGAACCGTTCTTTGTGCTGGCGACTCAGAACCCGATTGAAATGGAAGGCACCTATCCACTGCCGGAAGCTCAGTTGGACCGGTTTATGTTTAACGTCCTGATCGACTACCTGCCGGAAGACGATGAAGTGGCTGTCGTGCAACAGACGACTTCAAAGCGTCGCGAAAAGTTGAAGTCACTGTTTGAAGCCAACGTGATCGGAGATCTGAATCAGGTTGTCCAGCGCGTGCCGATTGCGGAAGAAGTTGTCCGCTATGCTGTGCGACTGGCGGCCGCGTCTCGACCTGGGCAGAAGAACACGCCGGATTTCATCAACGAACTGGTTTCCTGGGGAGCTGGCTTACGAGCCGGTCAGAACCTTGTACTCGGCGGAAAAGCCCGAGCGTTACTCGACGGTCGACCCTACGTTTCGACCTTAGATATCCAGGCACTCGCCAAGCCCGTGATGCGACATCGGATTCTGCCGAACTATCGAGCTGAAGCAGAAGGGCTGACGACGGAAACGATCGTCGAGCGACTTCTGGCACACGTTGCACATCCGAAGCAGGAGGCGGTGGCGTGATTGCAAAGCGAAAAGTGGAAAGCGGAAAGCGGAGTCGTGCTGATGGTGGCGCGGGCAGCTGCAAGCCAGCTGCGATTCAGCCCCATCGGGGCGAAGTTCGAAGTCAGGTACAGCCCCATCGGGGCGAAATTGCCCGCACGTCGATCGTTGCTTCACGCGGACCGAGACTCACAAAGGCCAGCGCATGACTTCACCTTCCGCACCGGCCAAATCCTTCATGGACCCCAAGGTGGTGATGAGCATTCGGTCGCTCGAGCTGCGCGCAAAGGTGGTGGTGGAAGGATTTCGCACGGGCATGAACAAGAGCCCCAAACATGGCTTCTCCGTCGAGTTCTCGGAATACCGCCAATACGTTCAGGGTGATGATCCACGGTTTCTCGACTGGAAGCTTTTCGCACGCACAGACCGCAGTTACATCCGTCTGTTTGAAGACGAAACCAATCTTCGCTGTTACATCGTCGCGGACTTCAGTCGATCGATGTCTTTCGGATCGCTCGATTACAACAAGCACGATTATGCTCGTACGATTGCCGCATCGCTGGCCTGGATGCTGAATCGGCAGGGTGACGCTGTCGGACTGACTCTGTTTGACGAACAGGTCCGCATGGTCGTGCCCGCGCGCTATCGTCCTGGGCAGTTGCGGCGTATCATGGTCACACTCGAAGAACCAACGTCCGGGAAAGAAACTAACCCGGCCCAGGCCCTGGAACATGCTGCCCGAGTCTTAAACAAACGCGGATTCGTGGTGTTGATTTCAGATCTGCTGTCGCCGGTTGAGCAGTTCGAAGCGGGATTGAAACTGCTGCGAGGTTGCGGTCACGATGTGGTTGTGTTTCAGGTACTGGACCCTGTGGAACTGGATCTGAAAATCGACGGGCCGAAGCTGTTTGAGGATCTGGAATCCGGCGAAAAAATCTACGCCGATCCGCGTGATTCGAACGAATCATTCGTAAAACGCATCAACGAACACAACGCGGCCGTCCAGGCCGTCTGTGAAAAGCTCGGCGCGGCGTTTGTGCGAACTGTCACCGACCAACCGCTGGAACTCGTGCTGTCGGAATTCCTCCACGCTCGGAGGAGCAGCCGATGAGTTGGAACATGCCGTTGCGGAGTGCCACTGGTTTTGCCAGTGCCCGGTCCGAAACTCTGGCACAGCCGGTGGCACACATGTCTCCATCATTGGAGGCCGTCTAATGGAATTTCTCACTCCGCTTTTCGCTGCCCTCGGCGTTGCTGCAGCTTCGATCCCCGTCGTACTGCACATGTTGCGACGTGCTCCCACGCAGAACATGCCGTTCAGTCTGGTCCGGTTTCTAAAGCCGTCTCGGCCGACGATGACCAAACGTTCGAACATCGAACACTGGCCACTGATGCTGCTCAGGATTCTGGCTCTGGTATTGATCGGGTTGGCGTTTGCTCGACCTTTCGTGCGAGAAGTCATTCCGCTGGATCAGCAGGACAGCGCCGTGCAATCGGTCACAATTCTGATTGACAGCAGTGCCAGTATGCGGCGCGATGGGATCTATGACCTGGTTCAGGCGGCCATCCGCGAAACCGTCGACAGTCTCGGCGATCAGGATCTGCTTACCATTGCCACGTTTTCCAACTACTCCACAACGCTGATCACCCGCGAAAAATGGCAGACCGCCACGGCGGACGAACGTGCGGCGATGGTCACCACCGTCATTGATCGCTACGAACCAGACTGGTTGGCCACCAACACCGGCGCGGCGTTGCGAATTGCGGCGGACGAGTTAGCTCAGGAATCGACAGAGCAGTTTAATGTCAAGGATCGTCGGCTGGTGCTGATCACTGACTTTCAACGTGGCAGCAATCTGGATGAACTGAAGACCGGCAACTGGCCTGCCAGCGTCGCTGTGGAACTGAAGACGGTTGCTCCCACAAAGAAGGGCAACGTCGGAGTCAGCTTTGTCAAGGATCGCCGCGCCGATCGCACGCGCGTGCGTGTCGCCAGTGCTGGTGATTCTGTGCAGCAGGAATTCAAGTTGCAGCCGTTCGGAACGGACGGCACACCCGTGGGCGAATCTATTACAGTGACCGTTGCTCCCGGCCAGCGACGTTCGCTGATTCTGCCGACCGCCGATGCTGCGGCAGGCAAGGCCATTGTCGGCGTCGAATTACTGGGCGATGAACATCCCTTCGATAACGTGATTGATTTGCCGGAGACAGAAAATCCGATCGTCAAGGTGGCTCACATCGGGCCGTCGATGTTCAATGATCCGGAATCGATGCGATATTACCTGCAGCGAGTACTGGCGGGAAATGTTGAACGCGACATCAACCTCGTCGATCTGATCAAAGACGACGGCGTTATACTGCCGATTCCGGACGATGTGAAGTTTGTCGTCGTGACCGATGTTGTTCCCGACGGATTGCTGGATTCCGTTGCTGCCTTCCTGAGCCGATCGGGCACGTTGCTGGTTGCTCCGCCATCTGTGGACGCGGTCAAATCGTTGCAGAAATTCCTGCCGAAGCACTTTGACGTGCAGGAAGCGGACGTTGATGAATACGCGATGCTGGGCTACATCGACTATCAGCACCCACTGTTTTCAACGTTCTCCGACGCACGGTTTGCCGACTTTTCCTCCATCAGATTCTGGCGTCATCGCAACCTCGTGTTTTCAGAAGAAGATCGTCAGGAAGGCGACTGGTCGACCGTTGCGAAGTTCGATTCCGGATTGCCGGCGATCGTCGAAATCAGCGTAGGTGACGAAGGACGATTGATTCTGTTTGCGACCGGCTGGCATCCCAATGACAGTCAGCTGGCTTTGTCGACGCGATTTCCTCCGTTGATCACGCGAGTGTTGTCGCTGGCCAGTCCGCTTCAAAAGGATCAGGTGATTCAAACGGTGGGTGATGTGATTCGACCAGGAGAACTCGTATCTTCAAAGAACTGGACGATGAGTCTTCCGAATGGATCGTCGCAAACTTCTGCCGACGTTGTGACGGAATTGGGGGCAGACGCCGATGCCGGCCAGTCGGCGACAGTGACGTTGAAAGAACCAGGACGATACACGGTCACCGGCACAACCGAAGATGGTGAGTACTCAGTTTCGCTGATTGCGGGATTGTCGACCGCGGAATCTCGCACAGAAATGCTGCCGGTGGGGCAGCTGCAGGTTCTTGGTATTGGCGTCGAGTCTATTGATGACGGACAATCTGAGCCGGACGCTGCGGCTGATGAAACGAAGGCAGGGCAGTTGAACGCCAGTGATCTCGAGAAGAAACAAAAGTGGTGGCGTTGGCTGCTGCTGGCAGGATTAGGATGTTTGGTGGTGGAGTCCATCTGGGCTTCGATGATTGAACGAAGACAGACGGCGGAAGCCGCGTGACCGGTGACGTGGTCAGAAATGGTGTAGCGGTGGTCGCAGAGACTTCCGCGACCAGAATCAGTGCAACATTAGAGCAGTTTACTTATTGTCGTGAACGGCACTCGCTCGCGGGAGCAGGCTTTCTTCGATCGAAACGCGTGCCCCGCGGCCACAAGTCAGCGTAATACGCTGTAGGGAACTCCCCATGAACGGAACAGTACTCGAACGCAGCTTAAACGCGGTCGCCACACGACTGTACAAATTGCGTGTGCTGCGGCGACAGGCATTGTGCTGGGTATTGCTGCTGCTGCCTGCCATCGTGTTGGTGCTGTGGTTGCCGCAGTTGCCCGGATTCGTTTCCACCAACCTGTTGGTGTTGCTCGGCATCACGATCATCGGGCTGGTTTTGGCCCGCTGGAAAGTTCCCGCACCGACAATCATCGAAACCGCTCAACTGATCGAAAAGAACCGTCCGGAACTCAACGACGCCGTGCTCACCGCCGTTCGGGTCGACGAAGCCTCACGGACGCAGTCACAGCCGTCCATCATGAACCAGTGGGTCATCGATGAAGCGGACAAGCTGGCGCGAGGTTCCGACTGGAAGTCCGTTGTGCCTGGTCGGCAGATGCTGGTGTGGTCAACATTAAGTCTGCTTGCGTTTGGTTTTCTGATTACCGGCGTCGTGGCGGCAGGCCGCTGGGGCCGCGAAATGATTGTTCCGGAAACACCGCTGTCGCTCAGTGAGTTCGGCGAAGCGGCAGTGATTGGTGACACGGAACTGGTTGTCGAGCCTGGCGACGTTGAGATCGAACGTGGTTCGGCGTTGACCGTTGTTGCTCGCTTCGGACGCGTCCTGCCGACCGACGTCCTGCTGCAGCTCACCACAGAAGAAGGCGCTGCGACGTTTACAATGGATCCCACAGTCGACGAAGGCGTGTTCGCCGCGCGAGTCAACACCGTCAACAGCGACGCGACCTATCGCGTCTTCTTCGGCAACTCTGTTGTGGAACTGGCCAGTATCGACCGGCCGGACTTCGCACAAAAGTCGAGCGACTACAAGGTATCGACGTACGTTCGTCCTCGACTTGAACAAGTCGATGCGCTGATTACGCCTCCCGCCTATACAAAAACGGAAGAGCAACTGGTTGAAGACACGTTGCGCGTGACCGCAGTTGAAGGATCAACTATCCGGTTCACACTGCATCTGAATAAATCCGTGGCGATTGCGGAACTGCGAGCCGAAGATGACAGCGTGATTCCACTGACCGTAATCGATGCAGAATCCGGTCGAGTCGTCGCGGAAATTGAAGCCATGGAAAACCAGAAGTTCCGCGTCTATCTTGAAGACGACGCCGGTCGTACAGCGGCTGAAGAACAAACGATCTCGTTGAAAGTGACACGCAACGCGCGCCCTAAAATCAAGGTCACCTTCCCGGGCCGTGACACGAATGTTTCGCCTCTGCAGGAGTTCCACATCGAAGCGGAAGCGACCGACGATTTCGGTTTCTCCGACTTCGGCGTGATGTATTCCGTCACCAGCGGCACACCGGCCGAAATCTCGTTGATTGAGCCTGCGACAGAAGCTCCGGCAACAGCCGATGCAGCTGCGTCTGAATCGACAACGGCCACGTCGAAGAAAATCAAACTTCAGCACATGATCGCCATGGAGCAGCTGAATATTGGGCCGGACGAGCTGCTGTCGTACTACTTCTATGTCGAAGACATCGCGGCTGATGGAGAACCTCGCCGAACATACAGTGACATGATGTTCGCCGAAGTTCGCCGCTATGAAGAAATCTTTCGAGAGGGCGAACAACAGGATGAGCAAGAGCAAAAAAAGGAAGAAGAGGAAGAGCAGGAATCCAGTCCCACAGAAAAACTGCTGGATTTGCAACGGCAGATCATGATTGCCACCTGGAATATTCAGCGTGCGGTAGACGAAAATCGTTCGCGTCAGAAGGCACTCGACAAAGCCACTGAAGACGCCACCGTTGTGCTGGAGTCTCAGCAGCAGGCGATCGAACAACTGCAGGAAGTCAAAGAAGAAGCGGCCGGTGATCCTGACTCGATGAAGATTGTCGACGGTATCGAGCGAGACATGAACAAAGCGGTGGAGTCGCTGACATCCTTCACGCAGGAAAAACGCAGCACTCGGTTGCAGGTCGCTTTATTCGGAGAGCAATCTGCGTTCGCCGGATTAATGCGACTTCGCGCCAAGGAGCATCAGGTTTCTAAATCGCAATCGAAAGGCAAGGGAAAAGGTAAGAACAGCGCGTCGCAACAGCAGCTCGATCAACTGGAACTCGACAACGAACGCAATCGTTATGAATCCGAAAAACAGGCTCAGGAACAACAGACGCAGAACGCAGAACAAAAGCAGCAACTGCAGATACTGAATCGATTAAAGGAACTCGCCAGACGGCAGGAGATGGTCAATGAACGCCTGAAGCAATTGGAATCCGAACTCCGGGCGGCTGAGACAGAAGACCAGAAGCAGGAAATCGAACGGGAGCTCAAACGCCTTCGCGAAGAGCAGCGTGAAATGCTGCGAGACGTCGATGAACTTCGCGAAACCATGGACCAGCAATCCGCGGAACAGCAACAAAAGAATCAGGAGACACGTGAGCAGGTTGAAGAGGCTCGCGAGCGAGTTCAACAGGCGTCTCAGGCAATGGACGAAGGTAAGCTGTCGGAGGCCATTGCTGAAGGCACGCGGGCGGAACGGCAGTTCGAACAGTTGCAGGAAGATTTCCGCAATCAGACGTCGAATCAATTCAGCGAAGCGATGCGAGATCTTCGCGATCAGACACGCGAAATCACCGAACGTCAGAACGAAATCGCTCGCGAACTCGCGGGCGAGTCTAAGCCGACGGAAGATGGTGAGTCTGACACCGCCAATCAGAAACCATCGTTACGAAACGATCGCGATCGCGAAGGTTTGCAGGAAAAGGTAGCTCAGCAGCGCGACGATCTGGAACGCGTTCTGGATCAGGCGAAGCAGTTGGTGGAAGAAGCCGAAGACAGCGAGCCACTGATGTCGCGGCGGCTGTATGACACCATTCGCGAGACACGCGAAAAGAAACCGGAAGAAGCGCTGGAGGCGACGGAAATTCTGGTGAGTCGTGGGTTGTGGAATCAGGGGCAGCAAGCCGAAAAGATCGCTCGCAAGGGGATCGAAGATCTCGCTCAGGGAATCGAAAAAGCGGCCGACGCGGTGCTCGGCAGCCAGGCAGAATCTCTGCGACGCGCGCAGGATGAAATCGAAGATCTGGCGAATCAATTGTCGGGCGAAATTGCCGATGCGACCGGCCAGGATCCGAATGCCGATTCGGCTCAGAATTCCGAGGGACAGCCAGCGATGCCTCGCGAAGGTCAGCAACCGGCTGAGCCAGGCGAAGGCCAGCAGCCAGGCGAAGCATCGCCGCAGCGACAAGGCATCCAACGTGTGGCTGCTCCACTGCCGAACAACCCGCAGCAAGCGCAAGCCAACGCCGGAAACCAGCCGGCGCCTCCGGAAAGTGAGCCGGGGGCAGGTCAGCCGGCAGAACGAAAGCCAGGCGGTTCCGGTCAGGGCGAGCCGCAGCCGAACGAGGACGAAAAACCGGCAGAGCAACAATCAGGTGCTAAAGGAACTGGCGAACAGAGTGAAGGCGAACCCGTGCAGGAAGGCGAACCTCAGCAAGGCAAGGGACAAGGTCAAGGTGAACCGCAGGAAGGTGAACAACCGGGGCAGGGCCAGCAGCCGGGACAAGGTCAGCAACCGGGGCAGGGTCAGCAACCGGGACAAGGTCAGCAAGGCGAAAACGGTAACCGCAGCAACTCACTAATGAACGGTGGCCGTGAAGGCATGGGTGCTCCTGGAGCAAACGAGGGACGACCTTTGACTGGTGACGAATTCCGTGACTGGTCGAACCGTCTGCGCGAAGTCGAAGAAATCCTCGACGATCCGGAACTTCGCAATCAGGTCGCTCAGGTTCGCGATCGAGCTCGCGCGATTCGGACGGAATTCCGCCGGAACGGCACTGAACCAAAATGGGACCTGGTCAAATCGCAACTACTGGACGAAATGACATCCCTGCAAAAACGCATCAAGCAGGAGCTATCAAAGATGAGTTCCGATCGTTCGATGGTTCCGATTGATCGCGAACCCGTACCCGAAGAATTCGACGAATTGGTGCGACGCTACTACGAACTGCTCGGCCAAAGTCGCGAGGAGGTTTCCCCATGACCCTTGCGAACCTTGTTCTCGGCGATCGCAGTTGGATTGCGCCCGCATTGATGGTCGCAGCAGTCGGTGTTCTGATCGCACTGTGGGTCAGTCGGCGTCAATTGGCCGCACTGGGTCTCGCAACGTTCTGTCGTGTCTGCGGTTGGTTGTTGATCGCAGCATGCCTTGTGAATCCCTTGTGGAGCAGCTCTCGGCCGCGCCGCGGAGCCAACGTCATTGCCGTCGTCACGGATATCAGCCGCAGTCATCAGGTGCTGACGGATGCGGAGAAAACTCGCGCCGATGTTTTGCGCGAAGCGTTGAATCGCGGCGAGTTGGCCGAGCCGAATGGCTGGTTGAATCGCATTGACCAGGACTTCGAACTGCAGCGTTATGTGGTAAGCGATCGGCTGGAGCGCGTTGACTCGTTCGAGAATCAGGCATTTGAAAGACCAGCATCCAATCTATGCTCTGCCCTGGAACAACTGCAGCAACGCTTCGCCGGCCAACCGCTGGCGGGCATTGTGCTGCTGTCTGACGGCAACGCCACCGATGACTTCGCATCGCTGGATTCGCTTAAGACATTGGCTCCCGTTCATTCTGTGATCGTGGCGGACGACAGTGCAGCGGTCGACGTGGCCATCGGCGCGGTCACCGTGAATCAAACAGCCTTCGACGACGCGCCGGTTACGATTCAGGTGCAGACCCGACACAGCAACGCTGCTGGCAGAAAAATCCAGCTGACACTGATGGACGCGAATGGCACACCTTTGGAGACAAAGACACAGGTGGCCGGCGAAGAATCAGCCGTTCGTTTCGAGGCTCGCCCCGAAACCGGCGGCACCGTTTTTTATAAAGTGAAGGCCGCGCTATTGGATGCGGATGATAATCCGATCGAATCAGAAGCCACCGACGTCAATAACGAACGGCTGGTGGCCGTGGATCGCGGCAGCGACAAGCGTCGTGTGCTGTATGTGTCCGGTCGACCGAACTGGGAATTCAAATTCCTGCGACGGGCGGTGGAAACGGATCCGCAAACGGAACTTGTCGGCCTGATTCGCATTGCCAAAAAGGAAGCGAAGTTCGACTTCCGCGGCCGCGAAGGCGAAACTTCCAACTCGCTGTTCCGTGGCTTCGACCAAACAGAACAGGAACTGGCCGAAGAATTCGACGAGCCGGTGCTGATACGACTTGGCACAAAAGACGAAGACGAATTGGTGGGCGGCTTTCCTGAAGATGCCGAAGGTTTGTTCGCCTACGACGCTCTCATCCTGGACGACGTCGAAGCTGCATTCTTCACAGCGGATCAACTGCAACTGATCTACGAATTTGTGTCGAAGCGTGGTGGTGGATTCCTGATGATGGGCGGCCAGGAATCGTTTCGGCAGGGCGAATACGATCGCACTCCGGTTGGCGAGCTGCTGCCTGTGGATTTGCATCGCGATGTTCCCGGACCGGACGGACCAATCGCGCTCAGCTTAAGCCGCGAAGGCTGGCTGCAACCATGGGTGCGACTGCGTTCGGATGAAGACGTCGAGCGACAACGGATCAGTCAGATGCCCGGATTTGTGACGCTGAATGCGACCAGCTTTATTCGCCCTGGAGCCGTCGTGATGGCGACTGTGGCTGATCAATCAGGCAACGAATTCCCGGCACTGGTGACGCAGCGATTTGGTCGCGGCCGTTCGGCGGCGCTGTGCATCGGTGACTTTTGGCGGTGGAGAATGAACGAAGGCCGACGACGTCTGCAGGAATTCACCGACGATGCTCGCGGTGGCGTTGATCTTCCGATTGCTCCAGGTGAGCAGCCGGAAGAAGATCTCAACGATCACGCCCGCGCCTGTCGCCAGATGGTGCGGTGGCTTGTTGGTGACGTTCCGAAGCGACTGAATGTGTCTGTTGTGCCCGAACCGTCGCTGGGATTGGGAACCGTTCGTTTGGTGACAGATTTGAAGGGCCGAGATTTCGAGGTTCGCGAAGACGCCGGCGTTCGTTTTGTAGTGACGAAACCGAACGGTGAGAAAGTTGAAATCGCGGGCGAACCATCGGAAGGTACGGTCGGGGTGTTCGAAGTTGTGATGTCTGCGGTGGATGCCGGTGCATACACGGCAGAGGTGACTGCGACTCTGAACGATGCCGATCAGGAACCGGAAGAACTCAGTGGTTCCGTGGGCTGGGCCAGCCAGCCGGATCAGGAAGAAATGGCATCCGTTACAGTGAATAGTCGATTCTTAACCAGTGTCTCGAATGCTACAGGCGGCCAGGTGGTTTCGATCGATGACCTGGACAGTTTCGTCGCCGATCTGGCTCGTTCCGACGCACCACTGGTTGATATTGAACTGGATCCCATCTGGCATCAGTGGTGGGTATTCGCTTTGGCGGTCGGATGTTTCGTTACGGACTGGACAATCCGCCGCAGAAACGGAATGCCGTAGGCGATTCCGTCTTTCCAATGCGATTCGGTCCCAACGGGACGACAGGTTGTAGCCACGGACGTGAGTCCGTGGGTTGGGTTCGAAATTACATTGCGTCCCAAAGGGACGGGGACGGCAGGAGAGTGCACGAATCAACGCTCCTATCGTCCCATTGGGACTCAATCACAGACGGTGTGGTCGGCTTTGAGGTAGGAAGAATGCACACATGAAATTCGTTGTTAAATTTGTTCTGATCGCGGCGATTTTGTCGCTGGCCCGCTACGACGTGCTCGCCGCAGAGCAACATGTGATCGTGGTTGTCGGCGCCGAAGGCACGCCAGAGTATGGGCAGATGTTTAATCAGTGGGCCGATCAATGGGAAGCTGCCGCAACAGCGGGTGGCGCTGCGTTCGAGATTATCGGGCGCGGGGACAGCAACGATAGTCTTCAGCAACTTCAGCAAAAAGTTGCTGCCGCAATTCAAACCCCATCCTCCGAACCATTTTGGCTGATTCTGATTGGTCACGGCACCTTTGACGGTCGCACGCCTCGCTTTAATCTCCGCGGACCCGATCTTTCCGCAGAAACGGCGGCAGAAATGTTGGCTGTCGCCCAACGGCCAGTGGCAGTCATTAACTGTTCTTCGTGCAGTGCTCCGTTCATCAATGCGCTTAGCGCACCCAACCGAATCGTTATGACCGGAACCAAAGACGGCAACGAAATCCAGTTTACACGGTTCGGCGGATTTCTGGCTGAGGCGATTGGCAAGCTGGACGCCGATATCGATCGAGACGGTCAGACGTCTCTACTGGAAGGCTGGCTGTTCGCGTCACGCCGCACGGAAGAGTTCTACAAATCCGATGGTCGTCTGGCGACGGAGCATTCTTTGCTGGATGACAGCGGGGACAGCAAAGGCACGCGGGCCGAATTGTTCGAAGGCGTTCGCATCAAAGATACGGTAAAGGATAAAGACACTCTCGACGGAAAACTGTCTCGTCGCTGGCATCTTGTTCGTAGCCAGGCAGAGCGTAGTCTGACCCCTGAACAGCGCGGCGAGCGAGACCGATTGGAAGAAGATCTGGAAAAACTCCGAGAACGAAAGAGCGATCTGCCGGAAGCCGACTATCTGCTGGAACTTGAGAAGATCCTCATACCGTTGGCGCGACTTTACGAAGACACAGACACTCCAAATAACAAATAAAGACATTGGTTGATCAAAATGCTAACTACCAAATTCTGTTTGCCTTGTTGTTTCACGCTGGCAGCCATATTTTTGATGTCGTCCGCAGCGCTCCCGCAGGACACACCGGCAACCGACGAAAAAGCGGCACCTGAGGTGCAGGAGGAACGGTTTCCTGTTCCAGATGGAACGGCGACGGAACTGTTCGCGTTTATGGAGAAGGTGCAGCAGTCGCCTCTACCGCAGGATCAGCGCACTCGAATTGGATCCATCGGTTTCTTTAAGGCTCAGATTGCCGCCATTCTTGTTGCCTGTGACAAGATCGACGCGCTGAAACCGCAGGACGAAGCGACTCAGATTCGAGTAATCGAAGAGCGTTTTGGGGCGTATCAGAACCTGTCAGAGGTTGACGATTCAGCGAATCAGAAGCTCGACAAACTGGTCCTGCAGCTGAAGTCAGATCAACGCGACGATGTCGTTCGTCTGGTGGCCAGTTATTACCTCGAACAAAACACGTCCGATTTCTTTCAGCTCGAAACCAAACAGCAGCAGGAATTGATTGCCGATCTTCTGACTTACATGGATCGCTTCGGGCTGGACAGCACCAGTTACGCTGTTGCGACTGCTCTGGGCGACGCGTTGGAAGGGTCGAACAATCCACAACTGGCAGCTCCAATCTTTAATCGCCTTGTGGCAGAAATGAAGAAAGTCGATGATTCGCGATTGGCTCCACAAATCACAAAGTACGAAGGGGTTTCACGGCGCTTGAATTTGCCGGGCAAATTCATGGAGATTAAGGGCACCACTGTCGACGGCGAAGAATTCGATTGGTCGGCGTATCGTGGCAAAGTTGTGCTGGTGGATTTCTGGGCCAGTTGGTGTGGCCCCTGTCGTGGTGAAATTCCGAACATGAAGGCGCAGTTGGAAAAGTATGGTGACAAAGGTTTTGCCATCGTGGGCATCACCCTGGATCAGACAAAGGCGGATTATCAACGGTGCATCGACACGGAAGAAATCGGCTGGGTGAGTTTGATGAGCCAGAACGAGAACGAGCGCGGTTGGAACAGTCCGCTGGCGAACTACTACGGTGTCAGTGGGATTCCGATGGCGATTCTGGTCGACAAAGAAGGCAAAGTGGTGTCACTGAATGCAACCGGTCCGGAACTCAACGCGCTGCTCGCCAAAATGCTCGGTGAATCCGCAAAGTAGCCCTCACTGTTCCAGTGACGAACTTCGCGGGATAGCATCTTTGGCATAAGACGTTGCCTGCGCCGTGATCTCAGGCATTGCAAACCGTCCGCGCAACATCGATACATTCCTCACCCCAGCGTCTTTTATCACAACCCGCGATTGGTTCGGGCGGCGTAAGCTTCGTAATCTGCGCCGAATGTTTTCCGAAGTTCTGTTTCTTCCAGGCGAACTCGCCATACAGCCACCACATACGCTGCCGGCAGGAACACGACCGTCGTCCACGTGGCACTCAGCAATAATGTGAAACCGATCATTGCCAGCAGCAACCCCGTTTCTGAAGGGTGTCTTAAGCTGGCATAAATACCACTTGTGACCAGGTGAGAGGTTTCCGGCGAACTGCGAAATCCTGCAGCCAGTTGTCGAATTGCACTTGATCGTATCCAGGCTCCGACAGCGATCAACACGCAGCCAGACACAACCCAAACTCCGTGGCCGACGTGCTCGCGACTTCCAAACTCCACGATCGCGGCCCACTGAACGAACAGCAGCAGCAGTGCTCCGATTACTGCGGCCAGTTGATAGCGATCATGACGCAGCAGGTGTTCAGGGTGCAGCACGGTTTGGTTCAGCTCCATTGCGCAAAACGCCGAACTGCCCAGCAGCAGCAGCAGCACGGGAAGTTCTGTCACGGTGTGAAAGCCAGTCACTGCCAGCGGCACCGACACGATGATCGCATTCAATATCACGCCGCACGTGATCCACCTGCGACGGGAACACGGCCCGTTCGTTGCGATGGCGGACATCGACACTATTCTGCCTCATCCAGATCCGCTTCAAGGACCTCTTTGACTGTCTTCGCACGCAGCCCCATGATTTTTCCAAGCTCCAACAGTCGACTTCTTTCGTTTTCTTCCAGCGGGCATTCGGTTTCCAGTATTCGCCGCAGCGTAATGATCAGCAGGAACTTTCCATCATCCGCGTACCCACTGGTCTGAGTCTTGAAGAACTTTTTGATATCCGGCGAGGCACTTTGAGCCTGTTTGACATCTTTGGCGATGTCTTCGCGTTCCACGTCGAAGTTCATCGTATCACCGATGATCTCCTGGACAGCCTTCAGTGTCGGGGACGTGCAGCGGTTTACGTCCAGCAGAAACAGTACGCTGAGTCGGCGAAACGTGGTCGCCATTTCTTCGCGTTCTGCTTCGGGATCGTAGGTCAGGATTTCCGGAGCAAACGTGCCGCCACAGCCTTCGCACTCAATGTATTCACCCGCCTTGCCCATCGGAATCAATGGAATGAAATACAGCGTGAAGTAGTTCTTCACTTCGATGTGCTTGTACGACTGTTCATCAGCACAGCGCGGACAGGTAAATTCTCCGCTGTCAACGTGCACGTTCTTACCGCGAGTTCCGTAAATGATCATGTCGTGGCCTTGATGCTGATATGCTTGAATTCTGTTTCGTAAAGTACCCGTCAGAAGGCCGACAGGCAAGCAGAATGCCTGCGAAGCCACAGTCACATGAAAACGCCAACTGCTCCAGCAGAAAAGCGATGTTTCGCCAAGCCGTCTGGGGCGACTCGCTGTCTTTCGCTATCATCCTCGGCGTCCGCCCCGGCGGCGATCACATTTCGGCGAAACAGGTCTGCTCATGCCCCGCGATTTTACTACCGAGAGTCTTTCTCACGATCCAATTCACGGATACATTCCATTCATTTCTCGCGCCGGGCTGCCGCCAGAAGAAGCGGCCGAGCAGGAACTCATTGATCATCCCTGGGTGCAACGAATGCGACAGATTCACCAGTTGCAGACTGCCTGGTGGGTGTTTCCGTCGGCCGAACACATGCGTTTCCAGCACGTGCTCGGTGTGATGCATCTTGGAAGCGTCACTGTTTCTGCATGGTACGAATCGCTGGCCAATGTTTGTCGAAATGTCCCGTCCCGCGCCTATGTCGAAAGTCTCGTGCGCATCGCCGGACTGCTGCACGATGTTGGCCACGGTCCATTCGGCCATTTCTTCGATGACCACTACCTGGATCAATACGGACTCACGCACGAAGACATCGGCGGTCACATCATCGAACACGAACTCGGCGACATCATTCGCCGCATTCGCCGCAATCCCAACGGTCAGATACAGCCGCTGGAAGAACTCGACGCCAAACAAGTCGCTTGGCTGATCCGTCGTCCAAGCGGCAAGCTGGAAGACGAAGAAGGTCACCCGGACTGGCTGCGTAAACTGCGTGCCCTGTTCAGCGGAATCTACACGGTCGACAACATGGATTTCGTACTTCGTGATGCGTACATGTCCGGCTACAACACCAAGGCATTCGATATTTCTCGCCTGATTCATTACACATTCTTCACGCCTGACGGCCTCACCATGCACGCGCGCGGCCTGCCAACACTCATCAACTTCATCGAAACCCGCGCGAACCTGTTTCGTACAATCTACTTCCACAGAACAGTCCGCGGCATCGACATCGCTCTGGAAGACTACTTCGCCGAAACGATGAAACGGCTCTTCCCCGGTAACCCCCTCGAACATCTCCACGCCTATCAAGGCCTGACAGAAACCTCATTCCTGGTCGACGTCCTCCGCTGGGCGGACAGCGACGATCCCGAAACCCGACAGCTTGGCCAGCACTGGCGTGCTATCGTTAACCGTGACGAAATGTGGCGCATGGCCAGCGAACGCACGATGCATTTCCACTCCGGTCAGGCCGAAAGCACCACCATCTTTTCTGAACCGGATCTTGTCGAACGCCGTGTCCGAGAATTCCTCCCCAAAGAGCTCAAAGACATCCCTCTCCGAGTCGACGTCGCCAAACACTATCACCGACCCAGTGCGCGCAAGCCTTCCGGCAAACAAAACTTCTGGTTCGACCCCGCCAGTGGCGAATCCCACGAACTCGACGACGACGAACTCTTCCGCAGTCTCCCCACCAGTTTCATCATCTTCCGCATCTACAGCCGAGACCATGGCTACGACAAACAAATCAGCGCCGCCCTCCAACAAGTCGCCAACGGCTCAGCCAACGACACCAAAACCAACATGTGACCGGGACGCCCCGGCTGGCGATGGCGTGGAACGACGGGAGACTGCGTGGAGCGGGAATGCGCCGAGGTGGAGGAATGAGCAATAGGTGGCGCGGGGCGTAAGTCTCTGGGTTTTGTGCTTCGGTGGGCGCGCTGTGCGCGGGGCTCCCGACCCCGCACATGACCCGACCGCAGGTCTCCCCACCCCACTGCGCGTTCTGCTTCGACATCAAGGCTTTCTACTGCACCTGCCCGTACTGTCTTCGATCTTCTGCTTCAGGCTCTGCAGCTCCTTCATCGTAGCCGCACACCCTGACTTAGTGGCGAAGAGTCCCACGAAGAAGAACATCACCTTCATGAACAGAGTCTTTGCGTGGACAACAGATATCTGGGTAACTCGAGTACGTTCGCCCAGATCTTCGAATGTGTACAACGCATCGATGTCGAACTGTTTGCCGACGAGACGAACGGCAGACAGCGTCGGTGGCTCCCACTTCGTGACGGTACCGGCGAATTACATTTTTTGACCGTGATCTTCGGTTACACAGCGAAAGGTTGATCCCACGTTGCCGTTGTCGATAGTGTCGATGGGCACGTCCTCAACAACGGTCAGGCTCCATTCGGCCACGTTGTTGTTCGTGTAGTCGAAGACGTCATGGATGGGCCGGTCAATTTCGATACTGGCTTCTTGTTGCATTGTTCTGTCCCTGCACAAGCGGAGTCACGGCAGCGTTTTGCCGTTGGGGCAGTTCCTCATCCTGATCCGAATTTGCGCCGTGTGCAATGGAGCGAATTGAAAACTGTGCCGAATAATCAGACAAAGATGTTGCTTAGTTCGCTCACCGTAAACAAGTGCCGGGAGACAACTGCATGCCGCTTCGCAACAACTCAAAGGGCCATCAACGTACGTGGGGATTTCGGTTTTCCCCGGTCGACGCCATCGTTCTGATCATCACTGCGGTCGGAACGCCGTGGCTTGTCAGCGAACTCGGGACGATGGGACTGATTCCGGCATTCGTGGTGCTGCACTTCTTTCTGTTCTGCAATGTGTTTCGAATTCGCCGAGCTCCCGAACTGATCTGGGGGCTGTGTTTCGTAATGCTCGCAGGCTTGTTGACGGTCGTAGGTCGCTTTTATCCTGCTATGCTGATGATGTGCCAGCTGCCTTTGACGGTGATCTTGATCGCCCGAGAGATCCGGCATCCGGTTTATCACGGTGTGTTTGCTCGTCGGCTGAATCCTAACGATGACAGATCATGAACGACGAAGAGACGTTATTCACCGACAACGTAAAAGAACCTGTGAACGTTCTTCGCTGGATTCTGCTGTTGGTGACTTGGGACGGTGTCCTTCCCGTTCTGCTGGCCGCTACTCCGACATTGATTCGATCCCTTTGGCCTGGCAACATGCTGGTGCGAGATTTCGCCGTTGTAACTGTTGTTATCGTCGCTTTGGGGGTGCGTGTGGTCGTCGGTCTGAAACACATTCGCAACAATTATTGCGGCCCATGGACGCAGCTGTGTCAGAAAATCACCCTGTCTGTCATGGCCTTCTTCCTTGTCGTTTTGGACTGTCTTCTGATGACAATACCAATCGGACGCAACATGCCCCAAGGCGATCAGATTTTCCTGGCAACATCAGCCTTGATTTATCTCAGTTGCATGGCCTTTGTCTTATACCCTGGCGCCAAGCCTTGTGCCTAAACTCGCTTTTCCGCCGTACCCATAGGGAATTTGACCATTTAGTGAAGGTCGGTACAACGCTCTCGTTTGGCTGGCGACTCTTCCGGCAAACTATCCACAGGGCATTCGATGCTGCCCAAAACGATCGTCTTTGTCAGAAACATCGGATAACAAAACTATTCATCGCCCGATTCCTGTTCTTCAGCTGACAAAGCAGACTCTGCTCAGACGAAGGTTTCGTCCA
>CALFOL010000135.1 GCA_937919915.1 uncultured Planctomycetaceae bacterium | reverse complement strand
TTTAGATATATCAATTCTGAACTCAGCACACACAACACTCAATCCAAAAACCGCTTGTTTCTGCGCCCTGAAGAGATCACACCCGTTCTAACTCTCTGTTGCTATGTGCTGCAGCGTGTTTGCTGACAACGGTCGGGACGGCTCAGGATGTTGACCACAAATCCATGTTGATGGATTCGATGGCGGCGAAGAAAATGATGATCTCCGACGACATGATGATGTCCGCCCGAAAAGAGATGATGGCAAAAGATCCTGCCAGATTGCAGTCGACCATGATGCATCAGATGTCCGGCGTAATGATGAAGCCTGACATAAAGAAGAAGTAATCGTCGCGTGTGTCGCTCAACGCTCGATCGTAAAACAGCCACTCAGCTAGCGAGGGGGCGGAATTCTGAATCGCTGCTCGACGGCAGGATGTCGCATACACTTCCATGAAACGCGATCTGGTTTAGAGAATCGACAGTTTGAGTTCACTCATTGGCGCGTCGAGCTTGTAAGCCTGGTGTCGTCAATTCTGACCGCTTGCCTCAATCAGAATACGCGCTTCGTGAAGGCGCCGGGCGAGATCCTGTTCGCGGAGCGCTTCCTCAACTTTCCGGCGTTGTTGCCGATCGAGTTGGATTGGTGCGTCGTCGCCGAGTACACCGAGCGGTATGTTTTCCAATGGCCAATCATCGCTTCTCTGAGTGGCGAAGGGGATGTCCGTGTTTCGGTTTGCCTGAAGATTGCCCAGCGGACTGCGGCCCCACGCATAGCGATAATGAATCGGGTTCGCGACCATTGGGCTGCTGAGCACCAGTACTTTTTGGTCCGTTTTGTCACGACCTCGGTCGTCTTTGCCAGTGACCAGGTGTGTGGCCGTCGCTGGATGAAACCTGCGGCCTTCTCCCGCTACGGCGAAACCAAGGATCGGCCCGCCATCATCGACCGCACTCACAGGCTCATCAAGTCGAAGCACGATACGGTCGCCTTCCACTTCCAAGCCTTCGACTATCGGCGGCTTCCAGCGAACGTCCTTGTCGAAACCGTATTGAGTTGCCAAAGCCCAGCGCGCGATACGTTCTCCTGCGGGAATCTTCAGCTGAGGATGGTACCAGCGGCGGCGGAGATCATACGTGCTTGTGAAACCGATGTTCTTATCGCCCGCTTTGTAGAATTCCAGAAACGTCCGGTACTGTGCTTCGCGGATATATGGACCCGCGTTGAACATCATCTCCGAATAGTTGTCGAGCGTTTGAACGGCTCCCTCGGTACACAGCGACAGAATCCCAAACGGCATCTCCGGGGCATTGAAGGCGGCCCTCCACGACTTGATCATCTCCGGAAAGAGCTGTTGATACATGGTCGCGCCCTGCGTTCCGTTGAAGCAGTTGTTGTAGCCCTGATGGAAGATTGCGCCTTTGATAGACAGGCCTGCGATCGGACTGATCATGCTGGCGTAGCAGTTTCCTGGCCGGTTCTGATCCATGGCAGGTCCCGGACGAAGGTCCGAAGGCTCTTGCTCGTTGGTCGGCATTTCCTTGCCTTCCTTTTCAAATCGTGCGGATTTTTCGCTGTGCTTAGCGATTCGGGCGTCCAGATCTGCCTTTGCATCCCAGGCCGAAACCTTCTTATCCCACTCGGCCAGTAGAGTCCTAACCTGTTCCGATTCCACCTTGCGGAGCACCGGATCGGGCGTCCATGTTTCGACAGTGGTTCCGCCGCGCGAAGCGTCGATGACACCGATCGGAATCTGAGTCGCCATATGAATCCGGCGCGCAAAGACGTATCCGATCGCGGACAGCTCTCTTGCGATTTCAGGCGAGCAATCGTCCCAGTCGCCCTTGCGGTAATGCTGGCCGAACCATCCGCTCCATTCATGCAGACGTGGGAAACCTGATTTGTTGTCCGGCCCGTTGGCGGCTGGAATCGTGAGGATCCTGATGTTCGAGTAGTTTGCCGACACGATTTCCAGCTGTCCGTTCTCGATCCTGTCCAACGGAAACTCCATGTTGCTCTGACCGCCGAGCACCCAGACGTCGCCTACGAGTATGTTTTCCAGAGTCAGTGTTTTCTTCTCGCCAGTAATCGTCATCACGCGAGGTTCCGAACTGGAGGGCATTGCGTGAAGCTGAACCTTCCATGATCGGTCTTCAGCCGCGGTGGTAACCTGTTCCTTTTCGTCGAAAATAACGGTGATCTTTGCACCCGCGTCTGCCCATCCCCAGACGGGCACCGGTTTGTCACGTTGCAGGACCATGTTCGACTGGAACACATTGCTGACACAGAGGCCTTCACCGACTGCCGGGACATCAATGACGTCTTCGCGAGGCATCTTTTGCGCCAGCAGTGTCTCACAACACAAGATCGCTGAAACACAGCTTGCCAGAATCACAAATCGAAACATCGATCAACCTTGTTGTGCAAATGAACTGTTGAGTAAGCAATGGAAATGTGGGGGGCGTTCGTTTGCCGATGCTGAATAACTTCTATCCAAACAGCCGGGCGCCGTCTACGCCTTGAAGAATTCAGGGATCGGACCTTTTTGGTCGATGTGTGTCAGGCCGGTGTCGAAGTCGCCATAGTGATCGGTCGAATTTCCGCTGGCATTCAAAATCGTCGTGTACCAGTTACCCAGGGTCTTATGCCCTTGCTCGCCATAGGGCGGCAGGCGAATGTATCGACGACCGATATCGAGGTTCGCATTCCTGCCCGCCAACACAATGAATGGCCACTCAGTCCCTTTGCTGTGATGCGTTTCTCCGCTGCTCGGAAAGTAGAACAGCATGGTGTTGTCAAACATCGTTCCACCAGCCTCAGGTACCGATTTCAGGCGCGTGACAATCGTGTCAATGAGTGTCATGTGGTGAGTTCGAATTCGTTCTCGGACCTGATCTGCACTCAGGCTTCCAACGTTCTTGCCGTGACCGACATCGTGCTGGTTGATGTTTTCGTTTTCCACTCCGGGAACACCTGTATATCTGGTGCCGAGTTCATCAACGGTAAAAGTGACGACATTCGTCATGCCGGAGACAAGCGTCGACAATAGAACCTCAACATGCCCGGTTTGGCGGTCCAGGGTGCTGATGCTGTCCGAGTAGTACTTGTCCTGCAACGCGGGCACATGCCTGCGAATCAGTTCACTCATCGCATCCACTTTCTTATTGCGTGTGCGAATCGATTCGATTGAATCGGCGTAGTTGCTGACTTTGGTCTTTTCCAGGCCAGCTAACTGAGCCGCGATACTGCTTTCATTCCGGGCGACGAACTCCAGCACCTCACGGTCGAGCTGGTAGTTGAGCTGATTGGATTTATCGCTCGACACGGACTTAAACAACTCCTGCATCGCGATCTTAGGCGAGCCGAATGCATAGTTCGGTTGTTGCGGACCGCGAGCGGAAAACCCCTTTTCGATTCCGTCGATGTTGCCGCGCGGGTTGCCTCCGCCATCCGGGAAACATGCGAGTTCGATATGTTCAAACGGCGAGGGGAACAGTTTTGCAAGCTCGAAGTCGACAGTCGCCCACTTGATCGAACTCAATCGCTCGTTCGCTTTGTACACACCCAACGAAGAACACCATGTGTGATGACCAGTGGTACACATCTTTCCGGACAGTCCCTGAAGAATTGTCAAGCTGTCCTTATGATTGCTGAGTGCTCCCATCCACTCCGGCAGGTCATGCTTGTCCAGATCCAACTCAAGCGGTTGCTTCCGTTGTTCGAGTTCCGATTCTTTGTCGCTCAGAGTCGGTGGAACCATGACGCTGGGGAAGAGGCCGTTTCCCTTGTGCATAAAGATAAATCGCATCGGCGGTTTACTTTCAGCGGCCGCAAAAGCGCTGCCCGGTTGTAACGCCATCGAGGTCGCGCCCAGTAGACCCGTTTTGACGAATTCGCGTCGTGTGCTCATCGTTTTTTTTCCAGTTGAGTATGGCTTAATTCGTTGAGATCTTTGCGATACAGGAACGAGTCTGACGTCAGCAACGAAACAATGACGGCTTTGAAGCTGCCTTTACTTTCGACATATGCTCGATCTGCGTCAATCAATGTTTGTGAATCGGAGAGCATTTCGTTGCGGCCCATAAAGTAACGGAAGGCGTGGCGAATAATCGACTGACGAACTCGATCCGATTGGGCAAGCCTGTCAATCAAGTCGAAAGCGTCTTCAACATCACCGTCCAGCGCGGGGTCATTTGTGCCGTCGAGACTTCCCTTTGCGTTGACGGGTCTTGTTTCATGGACGTTAGCGCCCGTCCTGCCGTTGCCTTCTGTAATCAGGTTTTCGGGATGCTCAAGAGTTTCTGCTGTTCGATAACGTCCGAAGTCATCGAAGATTTCGAAGGTCAGTCCCAGCGGGTTCATTTGCTGATGGCACTTCCAGCACTCCTGCTTGCTGGTTACGGAATCAAGCCGCTCTCGCAGAGTGCGATGCGGATCTTCAGGGACCTGAGCGTCCACAGTAATCGGGACATCGGGAACTCGGCCGGCCAGCAGTTTTTCGCGAACCCAGCGTCCGCGTCGCACGGGATCGGTTTCGGTGTTCTGCGAGTGCGCCAACAGCCACGCGGGGTGTGTGAGAAGACCTTTGCGGTGTGGAACATTGAACGGTTGATCGACAGGGTAGTCCCATGTTTCTGGAGTCTTATATTCGCCCCGCGACCACCGGCCTTGATACTCAAGCGGACCAGCTCCCGGAACCGGAGGAAGGTTATAGATTTCGGAATACCGAAACTTCTGGCCTCCATGAAAGAACCATGGAAAGGTGATGGGAGTTTGCCCTTTGCCAAATGTGTGTTCGAAAAACGCCATGAATCTTTCAAAGTCTCTGACGTGGTTTTTACGACGGTCTTCCCTGAGGTCCGTGATTCGAATCAGTGCGAACAGGTCTTTGTGCTCTTCAAAGTTGTCAAGAAGTGCCTGTTCTGTGTCGTTTTTCCAATCGGTGTCTATCAGGCCTTCGTAAGCCCGACGCCATTCGGCCACGATCTTCTGGCCTTCCTGGTTGTTCTTCGTATGCAGCACAAAGAACAAATCCGTCGTTAGTAGTTCTTCGAATACGTTTTTGTCCTGCGTCAGAACGAAGTCCACAACCCGGTCCGCTTCGTTCGTCACGGAACCGGCGGTGCCTGTGTAACCGCGGCCAGCGTTGTCAAAGAATCCACCGCTGCGGGAAACATCCTTAAACAGCTTAACGCTGTTCGCGTAGCCGAAGAACTCCCGAAAAAATCGATTAAGTTTGGGGTGTGTCACCCGATGTGAACGCAGGTGAATACCATTCAACGAAGGATCTCCCTCGTCATAGAACGTCTGCTGATCGTTAAGCAAACGCAGGACTTCCCGTCGGTAGTCGTCCCGCGTGAGCAGTCGACCTTCGTTGGCAGCGTTCATCAATTGCTCGTCCGGCACGCGATCGGAAATCGCATACGCAATTGCGTAGCTGGCTTCGCGGGGAGAAAGCTTCTTCCGACCGAACTCGTCCGGTTCGCCTGCACCAAACTCCATTCGATATAGAAATTCAGACTCCAGCAGAACGCTCACGAACATCTGCCGCAAGCCTTCTACGTTGCCGCCCTTGCGGATTGTCAAACGCAGCAACGGCAGGTATCTCTCAAGTTCGGCTTCGCTTGGCACGCGCTGCAGCACGCAATTGAATTGAGCCCGGATGGCAGCGGCCATTTCTGCCTCGGTGGGCTCAGATTCTTTCCTGACGATCACGACGAACGTGTCTGGAGAATCGGGGGGATACCAGTTGTCCTTTGGGTTCTCGAATTGAAGTTTCCTGCGGTCTTCGCCAGCCTGAATTGCCGCGAAGATCTGCTTCTGAGAAATCCATTTTGCGTTATTGAGCATGATCAGCAGGTGGCCACCATCCAGCACGGTCGTGTCGTAGTATCGAACCCCGGAATGGTCCGGCAGCACAATCGGATTTGTGACTCCATAGAAACTCCGCTGTCGCGCACGGCCCGTTAGTTGAAAGACCGCGTTAACCCGCTCGTGAAAGATCTGCGGACTGACCAGCCAGCGGCGAGCCGGTGTGAACGGTTTGTGTGCAACCGAACCATCAAACAGTCTGCGGTGGTCGACGTAATTTCCATACGCTGGTTCACGCAGTTTTTCATCGAGATTTGACGCATTGTGTGCACGTAGTTCACGACGCAACCATGTCGCAAGGAGATCGTGCTCTGTTGCCGACGGTTGATCTGCATCGGTCGGGGGCATCAGGCCGAAGAACAGTTGGTCCTGTGCCTTATTCATCAATTCCAGACGAGCCGCAAGATTCAGATCTCCGAACTGATCGAAGCGTACGCCAGCTTCATGATTCTCGGCAGAGTGACAGTCCAGGCAGTACTTGTTGATGACGCGCTGAACGTCAGCAGGCGCAGGGGGAAGCCCGGCTGTCACCTCGTCAGCATTGAGCGGAAAAGGTGTCAGGATGAATGCAAGCAAACCGACGACGAGCAGCAGCGGTTTGGTTGATGGCTTTCTTTGTGCGTGAATAGCTAACTCCGATTCAGGATTGTCTCATTCTTGGTCGCGGAGCGAACACATGAGATAGCCTCAAAGTTTAGCAGACTTTCGTCCGAGGTTACGAGCAAGATATGTGAAAGTTACGGAGTAGCGAAATGTGCAGTACGTCCACATGTCGCCGTTCCGTGGCTGTCTGCGATCCTGTCTCATTCTCCTCGGGCTGAAAACCCCAGGGCTATCATCTGCCGTCGCTCGACGACTGCCACCGAAACGTCGCTTCGACGACAGGGCCGCTATCTATTGTGACTCGCTACCGACGAAATGCTACTACCGGTTCGTAATCCACAGCGATTGGTACGGCGTGACTTCCAGAACGCTGCTTCGTTCGTCGAATCGGCTGCCTGAGATCGCGTCGTACCAGGTATCGGTTGAGATCAGGTTGAGGTCCGACAATCGCAGCTCCTGAATCTGATCGGTCATATTGTGAACGCAGAAAATACTCTGGCTGCGGTCAGTGCTTTGGCGCCAGAACGCGAAGAACGCAGCATTGAGTTGTAGTGTGAACTGTGTAGCATTGGGATGAAACGGCGCGTGGCTGTGACGCAGTTGCATGCGGCGAGTGAGTTCGTGGAAGACTCGGCTGTGGACTGAGTCCTTATCGCCCAGCCGTTGATGCAGGTTGGGCCAATTCCACTTGTGGCGATTGATGCTGCGATTATGTTGAGTTGCCGCGACGCCGTCCTGGTCGTTCGGCGTGGCCAGCAGGCTGTGTATGTAAAACGCGGGAATGCCTTCCAGTCCCAGCATGACCGTCTGCGAACACAGAAATCGTTCTACCTGCCACTTGTCTGGACCTTTGACAGTGCCTTGCAACGCATCAAACAGCGCCACATTCAACTCGTAGACACGTTCGCCACCGTCTTCTGTGCGACGTGTGGAAATGCGGCCTCCGAAACTTCTTACGGTCTCCACCAACTGCAGTTGTTCTTCCTGCGACAACAAGCCCTCGGCGGGACGCATGCCGATGCCATCGTGGGACGCGGTGAAGTTCAGATACGTACAGCCCACAGGGGCCGGTGGCATACTCATCATCCATCGTTTCAGATGTTCCGTCCTGCCAGTCAGCAGCGCATGCACCAATAGCGGAGCCAGGCTGAAGTTGTAGATCACGTGGGCTTCGTTGCGGTTGCCAAAGTAAGTCAGGTTCTCGTGGTTCGGGACGTTGGTTTCGGTGACCAGCAGAGTTCCCGGCGCGAAAGAATCGGTGACCGTACGGATGAGTTTGACGACTTCGTGAGTTTGAGGCAGATGCATGCAGTTCGTGCCGGGTTCCTTCCACAGAAATCCAACGGCATCAAGTCGAAATACACTGACACCCTGCTGCAGGTACAGCCGAATGATTTTCACAAACTCCAATAACACCTGTGGATTGCGGAAGTCGAGATCAATTTGGTCGTGACTGAACGTGCACCAGACGTGCTTCAATCCGTTGGCCGTTTCTGTCGGGCGGAGCAGGGCGGATGCTCGGGGACGTACGACTGCCGAAAGATCATCGCCAGCGTTGGCTTCCATGATATAGGTCGCGCCGGGGGCAGTACCGTTGCGATAGTTCTGAAACCATTGGCTTTCTGACGAAACGTGATTGATCACGATATCGGCCATCAGCCTGTAGCGACTGGCGATGTCAGAAATCTGTGACCATGTGCCCAGTTGAGGATTGACCTGTGTGTAGTCAATCACAGAAAAGCCATCGTCTGAGCTGAACGGGCAGAACGGCAAAATGTGGACAGCTGATACCGAGTTCTGCAGATGCTGAGTCAGAAACTGCTGCAGCGTGTCCAGTGGAGCAGAATGTTCGTCAATGATCGAATCTCCATAGGTGATCAGCAGGCAGTCCTGTTCTGACCACAACTGATGCAGCGGCAGCGGGTTTTGACGTTCGAAACCATCAAAGACTGCGATGATGTCATCAGCCAGTTGCTGTGTGTTGGCCGCGGGATACAGGAAGTCCAGGTGTTGGCAAAGTTGCGTGTGAACGGCTGTGTGTTCTGATTCAGAAGAGGCATCCATGGCAACGATCGCTTGATGATGAATTGTTGAGTTTCGTGAGCCGCCGTCGTGTGGACGGGCGTCATGCATTGTCCGCTTCGACCGCCCCCAGAATTTGTTCATAAATATCCGGCACGGCACTGGTTACGCGAGACCAGTTGTGGATAAACGGGCTTTCATCAGGGCGATTGAGAAACTCGTCACCTGCTGCCACGATGACTCGGCTAAACAACTCAACAGTCGCTTCTTCCTGATGGCGATCCAGAGTCAGGCCACTCATCACGGCATCGTTGTGGTAGTGATCCACGACATCCAGTGCTGTGCGATAGTAGCAGGCTTTCAGAGTTCTCAGCATACTGTTGCTGATGACGGTTCCTTCAACAGCCAGCTTGCGAATGAACGCTTTGCAGATGTCAGTCGCCATGCGATGCAGCCCTCCCGTGCGATCGTCTTCTGACACTGTTTGATGTTTGTGGTCGTATGCATCCGCAATGTCTACCTGGCAGATACGGTTCAGGCTGCAGTTGCGATACATTTCCGAAAGCGTACCGATTTCCAGCCCCCAATCACTGGGGAATCGAAGTGACGTAACGACTTCAGATCGCATGGAAAACTCCCCTGACAACGCGTAGCGGAAGCTGCCCATGTAGTCGAGGTATTCAACTCGCCCCAGAATTTTCTTCAGGGCGCGGATCAGGGGAATCACTAACAGACGAAACACACGACCATTCAGTTTTCCGTCTGCCGCTCGATAGTAATAGCCTTTACAGAATTGATAGTGGAACGATGGATGGGCCAGCGGATACAGCAGCCGAGCGGGCATCGATCGGTTGTACGTCAGGATGTCGCAGTCATGCAGGGCGACGGCTTTGGACTTGCCGGAGGCAAGGAAGTATCCCAGGCAATACCACACGTTTCGCCCCTTACCCGGTTCTGTCGGGGCAAGTCCTTCTGACTGCAGGGCCGCATCCACGTGTCTTAGTCGAGTACCATCATTCCACAGCACGACGTAGTTTTGCGGCAGCTTGTCGAAGAATCTTTTTGCGGCCTCAAACTGTTGTTCGTTGGCTCGATCCAGTCCGATGATGATCTCGCTCAGGTAGGGGATCTTTGCCAATTCTTCGACGATGGGACCCATTGCCGGGCCTTCCAGTTCTGAATACAGGCACGGCAGCAGCAGTGACATGGGTGTCTCTGCCGAGAATTGAATCAGTTCTGATTCGAGTTCTTCTGTGGAACGATTCCGCAGATTGTGCAGTGTTCCAATAATTCCGTTCTGCGAAAAGTCGGCCATGGTTTCTTGATTTGATCTGCTTAAGAAGTCTGTTGATTTTCAGGACGCACGGGAGTCAAGTCGCGACAGCAATTCAGTGACGGCCTCGGCCCAGCCAACGGCCCCTTGCTGCACGGCAACGATGCCGCGCGGAAGCGCAATGGTGACTTGCAGGCCAGTGGGTGATGGGATTCCGATCGGGACATCTGCCGCATCCAGCATGCTTTGATCGATCGGACTGTCGCCGATCGCTGCGATGATGGTTTTGTAATTCGGGTCCGACACCGAACCGCACAAATGCCGTGCAACCTGCTGCATTGCCTTGCCTTTGCTGGTGCGCCCGGCGACGTGCCAGAAGCGGCCACCTTTGACCAACGTTATTTTATGATCGTGTAACCTTTGCTCAAACTCGGATCGACATTCGTCGGTGTCGTCCCACAACAGCGGTTCAGTGCCTTGACGATCCAGAGCCAGCTGAGCTTTGTCCACCGGTAATTGCGTTTCGTTGACAACGCCGTCGAGTCCCAGATCGGCGAAAGAGCGAAAGCGAAAGCGTTTCTTGAGATCAGTCAACACCGCAAGAATCTCATCCCGCGCAGCACCAATGACCTCAGTGCTGTCTGGTCCCCAATGGATGACGGATCCGTTCTCTGAAATGAACGTCTCGCCAGTGAGCCCGAGTTCCTCAGCCAGCAGCAGCATCTCCGGAACGGTTTTGCTGGAATTCATGACGACAGGAATCTGGCGCTGACGCAGGGTTTCCAGCGTCACGGCAGCAGCGGACCAGTCGTAGTCATGCTTGTTCAGCAAGCACCCGTCCAGGTCGGTAAAGATGATCAGTGGCGTCGCAGTTGGCGGCATATCACCAAACTACAGCAAACGCCGGGCCATTCGCCGGAAAGCACAGGCGACGTGGAAAATACTGACTTTTGCGACCGCATCGGCGGAACTTGCCACGCATTGGGTCGCATGAATTATCAGCGATGCACAGTTCCTGGGCAGCCTGGCCCACCAGTGTTACGAAGTCTCTGGTGCTGTCCATGTGGTCGTGTCGACGAATTCGATACTGTTGAAATTGATTTTGGCCGACTCCGTGCCTTCGGGGAGCCAGTTGCCGAAGAAGTTGGTTTCTTCCGTCTCTGCGAAGTCCAGCAGAATACGATTGCCTTGCTGGTTGACTTCCAGTTCCTTGATGGCTTTTCCGTCTGCATCGAGAAACTCGATCCTTCCTTTCACCAGGAAAACGTCTTTGTTGGTTTGGTTTGACCAGCGGAAAACAGAGGACCGGTTTCCGTTCTCTTCCTTGATTCGCAAAAATTCGATCGGAAGTGGATCATCACCGTCGATGATTACCTGTTCCAGTTCAGCAGGTTGATCGAAGTGATTTGCCAGAGGGATTTCCGGAAACCGAAACGGAAAGTCCGCTCGAACGTTGTCCTGCATAACATGCACGACTAACTGTTTCACTTCCTCCTGGACGTAGACCGACGCAGTTTCTCCTTTATAACTGGAACCGGCGATCCGGGTACCGGCGATCGCCTTTCCGTCGGCATCGGTGGCTGTTACGGAGAGCTCTTTATGAGTCAGTCCGTCGAGGTTCATCTCGATCGTCTTTTGGGCTCCATCGCGGACTCTGGTGATGCTGAGCGTCGTATTGCCGGCCTTCACATTGTTTCCCTCGGCAATTTCTTCGAACGTGGCCGAATGAATCTGTTGAGGAAACATCCATGAAATTCGACTCTCGAATTCTGCAATGCGATCGACATTTTGCAGAGCCTTAGCGACCTGCACACTTGTCTTGAACTGCACTGACGACAGCGATGCCTTCGCCGGAAAACCAACGTCTGCCTTCGTCACAAGTGCGGACCCATCGCCCGCGACCAGATCCGGGAACGCTGCGGTGATGCTGTCGTCTTTCTCTTCGCTGCTTAGGTACATGCCTGCCATCCGAGCACACACAGCGGACGGAAGTCCGGCCGCGAAGCACTGGAATTCGATTCGCACAAACGCGTTCGGAAGCATTTCCTGAGTCTTCGTCGCTTCCACTAAAAATGGACCGGCGAAAGTCATGGGCAGCGTTCTTGGTCCCTCAGACAATGCCACGGCACCCGCTTTGTAACGCGGATGCAAACCAGCTTGCGTACAGATTTCTTCGATGATCCGGACCACAGCCACATCGTTCATCGTCACATCGACCTTTTTCTGTAGCGTCTCTGCGAAGTCAGGCTGCTCAAAGATCTTCAGGCCGCTCTTGTCCGCGATATCCTGCAGCGCCGACTCAGCTGTCTGCTGTTGATAATTGACAGAGACCTTCCAGGCGTTCTGAACATCGGCCAGTGAGATCGCTTCGATCGTCGGCTGTGCTTCCTTGTTGCGGCCCATTCCAAAACGATCGATATTTCCGGAACCACTGGTGGTGACTCCGAGAGACTTTCCGAAGAGTTGAGCTTCGATTTCCACGAGCCAGCCGCCTTGTGACTTCCGGAACGCGATTGGCTTTCGACCCCGCTGCTGTTTCAGCATCGTGGTGGCCGTTTCGCCTGTGATGACAACATCCAGAATCTCACCATCATGCGTATTGACGTTGCGTTTCAGGTTGCCAACCGTCTTCAGATATTCCGCCGACTCCATCATGAATGCGATGGGATTACTAATCATGCCGGCCATCGCCAGTTGGCGTTCTCGGTCAGTCGATTTCTCAGTAATTCCCGGCGGCGGTTGTCTGAGCTTTGCTTCATCGCCAAGTCCGTATTTCGCCATCAGGGATTTGACGTCTGTCTCACGGGGCTTGTCGAAGGCTGCCGTCATTCCCAACCCGATGATCATCTGGACTGCTGAGATTTTCTGCGAGTCATCTGTGAGAGCTCGCATCTGGTGGATGGCATCTCCTTCACGATGTCCACTTGAATAAGCTTCATAAGCAGCTTCCGGGGATTCGAATCCACGCTGCGGATCGGTCACGGCTTTGACGGCCGACAGGATCTCAGGAGAAATTTCTGCGCTGACCTCTACAGCCGACTCTGTGGGCGTTGAGTCATCAGTGGGCACCGTCGAAGGACTTGTGTTATCTGTTTTCTGCAACCGAAAGAGATGACCGTGAACAGACAGAGGAAAAGACCATTTCTCAAGATTCGCATCCTGAATTTCGTTTATGTGAAGTGTTATTGAGATCGTTTGAACGCGATTCGTATTTGAATCGTAGTGGTTTTTCCTTGCATGAAAACGTGCGCCCAGTCCAAACGACCCGAAAAATGTGCTGGGCTCGGCAATCCGGGACTGAGAGTTTTACTCAAGGTGATGCGCGCGCGGTGCGCATCGTCTGCAAATTCCGAGCACGACAGCGAATCCTAATGAGTCGTGAACGCGTCTGGCTCGTGGGATACGGCCATCACAGTCCGAAACGCACACTCCGCGGCCACGAGTCAGCAGGAACTGCTGTAGCTCGAATCGGCCGCGGGCCTCCCGCGTTAGGCAGACCGCCTTTGACGTGCTTTATGTCTGCTCAGAACGGAAATCGACCGCAACTCTGGTTCTGCGGTTGCGGTGGCTGAATCGTCGAGTAAAGTAGAGTTCCCGCCACGAGTGACGCTCGTCAACTTTGCCTTCCCCCCTACTTAACGGTGCCACTTTATGTGTCGCAGCCGGATTCTTCTTTTCTCGCTCCTGATTGCATCTACCGCTGCGCCCGTGCACGCGGGTGGTGATGTCGTTCACTTCGAGACGCACATCCGACCGATCCTGAAAGCTCATTGCTGGCAGTGTCACGGTGAAGAGGAAGAAGTGCAGGGCGGTCTCGACACGCGGCTGGCGCGATTTCTGTTGAAAGGTGGAGAGTCCGGTGCCGCTGTTGTGGCGCGCGATCACGCGGAGAGTCTGTTGTATGAACGCGTGGCATCCGGGGACATGCCGCCCGGTAAGAAGAACCTCTCAACCGAAGAGTTGCGGCGTATTGCCGAATGGATCGATGCCGGTGCGACCACGTTGCGTGAAGAACCCCAAACGCTGGCCGCGGGAGATACCTTCACTGATGAAGAACGACAGCACTGGTCGTTTCAACCGATCATCAGGCCGCAGGTTTCGAACGTTGAACACGCTGAACTCGTCAGCACTCCGATCGATGCGTTTCTGTTGGCACGACTGGAAAGCCAGGGGTTGAGCTTCAGTCCCGCAGCAGATCGAGAAACTCTGCTGCGACGCGTCTGCTTTGACCTGACCGGACTGCCGCCATCCATTGAATCAATCGACAGGTTTCTGGCAGACGAGTCCCCGAAAGCCTGGGCGGCAGTTGTTGATGAGTTGCTGAGTTCAACGGCCTATGGCGAACGCTGGGGGCGGCATTGGCTGGACGTCGCGGGCTATGCGGACAGCGATGGTTACACAACCAAAGATACAGAACGTCAGTGGGCCTGGAAATACCGCGACTATGTGATCCGAGCGTTCAACGCCGACAAACCGTGGGATCAGTTTCTCGTCGAACAGCTCGCTGGCGACGAACTGCTGACTCCACCGTATCAGGACCTGAACTCTAAGCAGGCCGATCAGTTGATCGCCACCGGTTTCCTGCGAATGTGTCCTGACGGAACGGCGGATGGCAGCGTCGATAAGAACGTCGCTCGAAACGATGTGATAGCGGAAGCGATTAAAGTTGCTTCGACGTCGTTGCTGGGATTGTCCGTTGGCTGTGCGCAATGCCACGCGCATCGCTACGACCCGATTAGTCAGGCGGACTACTATCGGCTGAGAGCCATCTTTGAACCCGCTTACGATCCAAATAAATGGCGTGCGCCCAGTGGTCGGCTGGTGTCGTTGTGGTCTGCCGAAACGCGGAAGGCTGCGGCAGCAGTCGATGCGGAACTGGCCGACATCAAAAAACAGCGCGAAGCAGAACTCGACGGCATCGTCAGCGACACATTCGAACGTGAACTCAAAAAGCTGCCTGCCGATCAGCAGCCACTGGCTCAAGCAGCGCGGGAGACGGAGAAAGCGAAACGCTCTCCAGAACAGCTGCTGTTGATCAAACAGTATCCCTTCCTGAATGTGGATCGCGGGTCCGTGTATCTGTATCTGCCCGATCGTCTGCGAGGTTTCAAAAAGAAATGGGATGCGTTGGATGCGGAAGCGAAAAAGAAACGACCGGAAGACGAATTAGTCATGTGTCTGACGGAGGTGCCGGGGCAGGTTCCGGTGACGAAGTTGTTTTTCCGCGGTGACTATCAACAGCCGCGACACGAAATCGCACCCGGCGAATTGGCGGTACTCAATTCCTCGGCTCTGGAAATCCCTGCCAATGCAGCGGACATTCCCACGACAGGTCGACGTCTGAAATACGCGCAACATCTGACAAATGGGCAACACCCCTTGGTCGCTCGCGTGCTGGTAAATCGATTCTGGCTGCATCATTTCGGTCAGGGGCTGGTGGGGACTCCAGGAGATTTCGGGATCAAAGGCCAGCGACCATCACATCCGGAATTGCTGGACTGGCTGGCTCGCGACTTCATGGGCGAAGGCTGGTCACTAAAGCGATTGCACCGCATGATCGTAACGTCGACCGCTTACCAGCAGTCTTCCGTACGGCGTCCGGATCTGGATGCTGTTGATGGTGATAATCGGCTGCTCGGACGGATGAATGTTCGCCGGCTGGAAGCCGAAGCCGTGCGTGACGCCATGCTGGCTGTCAGTGGGAAGCTGGTGAACAAGCCGTTTGGTCCACCACTGCCCGTGAGTCCTGACGATGTGGGGCAGATTATTCTGGCGGTCGATAACCGTGATTCGGCAGGTCGGCCTTCGGGGAAAATTAAGTCACTGGGCGATGAGGAATTCCGCAGGAGTATTTATGTGCAGGTGCGTCGCACGATGCCGCTGGGTGTTCTGGAACCGTTTGACATGCCTCAGATGACGCCCAATTGCGAACAGCGTAACGCTTCCACCAACGCGCCGCAGTCGCTGCTGCTGATGAACAATCTGTTTGTCGTTCAGCAGGCAGAACTGCTTGCCGGTCGACTTCGCGACACAGCAGGTTCGGACGTGGCCGCGCAGGTTCGTCTGGCATGGCGGTTGGTATTTGGTCGGCATCCATCAGACAGTGATCTGCAAACCGGCATCGGGTTTCTGACGCTGTTGGATGCGACTCCGGAACAGCAGGCGGCCGCGTTGAATCATTTTTGTCAGGCATTACTTAGTTCGAACGGATTTCTGTATGTCGATTAGTTCGCGACGACACTGGATGGGGCAACAGTCGCTGGGTGTCAGCAGCCTGGCGTGGGCGTGGTTGCGTCAGCAGGAAGCGAACGCCTCGCCACCGAAGCCTGACCTGGAACCGGTCACCTTCGATCTGAAGCCGAAGCCGCCTGTCGCACAGCCTCAGGCGACGGCCATGATTTCGATGTTCATGCAGGGCGGGCCGAGCCACATCGATTTGTTTGATCCCAAGCCGGAACTCAGCAAACGCCATCTGCAAACGTTCACAGGTGACATCAAATTCGACAACGCGGGCGAAGCCAGCAGCAAGCTGTTCGGCAGTCCCTGGCGTTTTCGGAAGTACGGCGATTGCGGCATGGATCTCAGTGAACTCGTGCCGCACCTCGGAGCAGTGGCTGATGATATCTGTCTGATTCGATCAATGCATACCGGGGTCAACAATCACGGCGAATCGATCAACGCTTTGAATACCGGGCGTCAACAACGAGGCCGGCCATCGTTGGGTTCCTGGATGTCCTATGGACTGGGCTCCGACCGCGCCAGCCTGCCGTCATTCATGGTGCTGACCGATCCGTCAGGCTTGCCGGTGCTGGGTGTGGAGAACTGGCAGAACGGCTGGCTGCCGTCGCTGTATCAGGGCACGGTCGTCCGGTCTCAGGAACCTCGCATCCTTAACCTGGATCCACCTGCCACCCTGCGCGGAGCAAACCAGGCACGAATGCTGGACTATCTGCGGCAGATTAACGAGGCCCATCTGCGGCAGCATCCGGGTGAACACGATCTGTCTGCTCGAATGCAAAGCTATGAATTAGCCGCCGGAATGCAGGTGGCTGCCAGTGAAGCGATGGATATTTCCGGCGAGTCCCCGGCCACGCAACAGCTGTATGGTATCGACAATAAGGTGACGCAGGACTACGGCACGCGTTGTCTGATCGCCCGTCGACTGGTGGAACGCGGCGTCCGCTTCGTGCAGTTGCACACCGGAAATCAAACATGGGATCATCATGGCGGCATCGTGAAGTCATTGCCCGCTGTTTGTGATCGAACGGATCAACCTGCCGCAGCGCTGGTGCAGGATCTGAAACAGCGCGGGCTGCTGGATACGACGCTGGTGCATTGGGGTGGTGAAATGGGCCGTCTGCCGGTGATTCAGAACGAAAAGAATATCGGACGAGATCACAACACGTACGGCTTCAGCATGTGGCTGGCTGGTGGCGGAATCAAGGGCGGCTGCATTCACGGAGAAACCGACGAGTTCGGTCACAAGGCAGTGACCGACGTCGTGAATCACTTCGACTATCACGCCACGTTGATGTATCTGTTTGGTCTGACCGGCGAGCAACTTTCGATTCGTCGTCCTACCGGCGTCAGCAGTCTTCTGGATGGCCAGCCCGGCACTGTGGTGGCAAATATCCTGAAACGTCCACCAGAAACAGTGGCTGGGTAGGTTCCGGTTTTCGGTTGCCGACTCGTTCCGTGAAACGACTTTTAACTGGCACGTAGCGGCGATAGTATTCGCCCCCATGAGTCTGCTCTGGACGATGGTTCACAGACGCAGATTTCTGCTCACGCGGAAACACCGGAAAGAGAACGATGTTGCGATACGCTTTGATGATTTGCCTGGCACTCACGCAAACCGTCTCAGGGGATGATTCGAACCAGTTGAAACCTGTGCTGGCAACGCCCGGTAAAGTTCATTTGCAAATGGATTTCGCCAGAGACTTTACCGTGAAGAAAGGGCATGGGTTTTTTGTCTGTGGACAGGGGACGACATGGGTCGCGAACGACGGGATGCTGGTCGGCACTCAGTCATCTCCGGAATATCAGGCGAAGAAGAAACAGCAGGGCAACGGTCATCTCGGCACCGCACCACGATTGCAGTTTCCGAACTCGCCGAAAGACGTCATCCTGAAGTACTCGTTCAAAATCGTCGGCGGCAAGAAGACAAAGCTGCTGCCCATCATCGAAGCGGGACATCATTTGCGACGCATCTACTTCGGTTCTGCAGGCAGTCAGATTCTGGTCGACCATGAAAAAACCACGGTCGACGAAAACGATTTCATCTTGCAGACCGACATGTGGTACCACGTGATGCTGGAGATCAAGGACAACGAATTTCTGATTCGATTTCAGAATGGTCCGACACTGTACGGCAGCCATCCCGGAGTCGGAGCCGAGTTTGCGAACTACAACATCGGTATCACAGCGACAGACAAAGGTACGATCTACATCGACAATATGACAATCTGGCACGCGGGCGATGTTCAGCAGTCATGGGCCGAAACGAAGAAGACACTGGTTCAGAAATAGAGCGTCACGGCCACGAGAACGTTTGCTGCATGTAACGAGTTACCAACGGTAATCAGATTATGAGATTTGGAAATATGAAAGTTTTAACGACCACTGATCTGTTCTGCTGAAACTCACGCTGATTCGTTGGTGTACGAAGGTGAGTCCGGGATCGGCAAAGACAAACACATTGTGTTTGTCGCGAATGATCCTGAGTATCGTTCTGAGCAAACGTGTCCAGCGCTGGCAAAACAGGTCTTCGGCAACACGTGGCATAAAGAACGCGGGCAAACTCATTACGGCACGAATCATGTGATGGGTTGCCGAATTACAGCTGTTGACAGCTGTTGACAGCGCGTTGAAGCATCCGATTCTGACCGGTGTTAGGCCGATCCACGCGTACTCAGGAGCCTACGAATCCAGGCTGCCGACAGATGCAACACCGTTGCTCGAAGTGCAGGTCTTGAACACATTCGGACCGAGCGACGATCTGAACAAGGACAAACCGATCGTCAACGCAGGTTGGACGCGCGAATATTATGTGGCTCCATCCGGCACCAAAAAGGACGCACGGATCGTCTACACTTCGTTCGGCGCATCAGAAGATCTGCTAAGTGAAGATGCCCGCCGATTTCTGACGAATGCGTGTCTGTGGGCCAGTGGCTGGGAAGACAAGATCACGGCGGATCTGGATGTGAGTCTCGTCGGCGGATATTCGCCGAGCCCCTATAATGGTGGCGCATTCTGGTACGAAGGTGTGAAGCCAGTAGATCTCGTCGGTTGGGACAGCCAGGTGATGCCTGCCAGCGCTTCACTCGGTGGAGTCGACAATCCACAGACTGCTCGCCGCTCAGGCAAGGTGCTGGAGAATCGCCATGAGCTGAAAGCGAAACTGGTGACGCTGCATCCAGAACTGTACGGTCCGGGCGCGAAGCTTCTGCCCGAGCCACCGAAGAAGAAACAGTAGATCGCAACATTGCTGTGTCAGTCTTGAATCGATGAATTGTGTGCCACTGGCTTACCTTAAAGAGATTTGTGCGAGCAGCGCGAATCTGTGACAATACCGTTGTGTGGACTCAAGACGTTTGAATGCAAGGCTCGGACAGCGCCCTGTCAGCGGAACGCTTGAGGCATGTGATCTACACTTCACTCAGTCCGAGTTCCTGTCGTGAGCAATAGCAGCCTGGTTGCTGTCCAGTGGCTCACGGAATAGGTTCCGGTTATTTGTTCCTGATAAAAAGCCAGTTCCATGAGACAAGTGACACGCTTATTCATGAGTCTGCCCGTGTTTGTAGCGAGCCTGTACCTTATCTGTGGCCACGTGGTTGTGGCGCAGACTCAGGAAGCAGCTGTGTTCGTTGCAGGCTTCGACAGGTTTGGACGTCACGCTGATATTCAACCGAATGTCGCGGGGCGATTGCTGCTAACGGAGCTCAGTTGTACCGCATGCCACAGTTCCAGCGATGCACTCCTATCGCCAAAACGCGGACCGAAGCTGGATGGTGCTGGATCAAACCTGCAGTCAGATTGGATTCGCAGGTTCCTGATTTCTCCATCGGCCGCCAAGCCGGGCACGACTATGCCCGAAATTCTGGGCTCGCTGCCGGAACCCGCACGAGATGCTGCGGCCAACGCGCTGACAGCATATTTAGCTTCTTTGCAAAAATCGTTTCCGGAACTGAAGGCGACTGGCTTAGTGCCTGTCCCTGTTGAATTCTGGGAGCGTGGCAATCTTGAACACGGTCGAATGCTGTATCATCAGATTGGTTGTGTGGCCTGTCACGAATCCGATAAAGATTATGAAGTCGCTGCCGTGAAGCCGTCTCCTCTGGATCAGTTGCTGGAACAGCTTGATCCCGCCGAGCTGGCGGAAATGGGACTATCATCGGCCGCTCGGAAGATTAATTCTGTGCCACATGCTGATCTGACTTCCAAGTATCATCATCAGTCGTTGACCTTTTTTCTATTGAAACCCGAAACAACTCGTGTCGCTGGACGTATGCCGAACTTTGGCCTGACACCCGTCGACGCAGCGGATATTGCCGCCTGGCTGCTCAGCACACGCAGGACGTCCGGAAACATTTCCGAAAAATCTGCTGCGTCGACTGCGACTGTCGGACCTTCACTTTTCAGTGCTGAACTTGTTGACAAAGGCCGCAAGCTGTTTGTGCAAATGAAATGCGTGAACTGTCATTCAGTCACCGGACTAAAGGTGGAATCGTCGGCCGGACCACTTGCAGACCTGAACGTTCAGTCGGCAGCAAACTGTGTAACAAGTCATCCTGCCGTAACGGCCGACACAACGTCAGAAACGTCTGTCGAACAGCCGTACTACCTGGTCGACGATGTTCAGCGGACAGCACTCATGAATGCGTTGCGCGAACAGAAACGTGGTTCAGTAGCTCCAGCCCTTTCCAATGCCGCCAGGCTGCAGTTTCATGCTCTGCAGTTGAACTGCTTTGCCTGTCATGAGCGAGATAAACTGGGCGGCACAGGTCGCTATCGCAAACCCTATTTCGAAACCGTTGGGAATGTGGACATCGGTGACGAAGGCCGACTGCCGCCAACCCTAACTGGCGTCGGGCGAAAGCTGACGACCGCCTCACTGAGCCATGTGCTTGCCGGGAAAAGTCGTATCCGACCCCATATGACCATCCGAATGCCTCAGTTTGCGGCAGCTGTGGTTAAGCCGCTGCCAGGCCTGTTTGAGTCTGTTGACCTGATCGATCGGAAGACGTTGAGTGAGCCGATTGTGCCCGACCAGGACGACAGGAATGTGTTGGTGGCTGCTGGTCGAACGCTGATGGATACCGGCTGCGTCCAGTGCCACGCGTTTAGAGGCGAATATCTGCCGGGAATAGTGGGCGTTGATCTGACGGGTGTTACTCAACGCGTTCGTCCCGAATGGCTGCACGAGTTTCTGAAGGATCCTGGTGCACTGAAAGACCGCACGCGCATGCCGACTTTCTTTCCCAACGGGCAAAGTCAGAACAAAGAGTTGCTAGACGGAAATGTGGACCGGCAGATCGCCGCTATGGTGGCCTATTTGAATGATCTGGAAAAACAACCTCTGCCCGCAAAAATTGTCGCCGCTCGTGCACAGAATTATGAACTTACACCGACCGACCGACCGATCCTGTTAAGAACATTCATGCCGACCGCCGGAACTCACGCCATTGCCGTCGGATTCGCTCAGAAAGTTCACTTCGCCTTTGATGCTGAAAACCTGAACGTGGCGGAAGTGTGGCGCGGACGCTTTCTGGATGCAGAAGGCACATGGTTTGTGCGTTCGGCGCCGCCCGCTCCACCGCTCGGTGATCACCCTGTGCGACTTCCTCAGGGGCCGTTTGCTGCCATTCTGGAAAGCCCGTCTGCGGCCTGGCCAGATACCGCCGAAAAGGCGCTCGCGCAGTTGTCCGGATATCGCCTGGACCATGCCGGGATCCCCACCTTTTTGTACCGGGTGGGCCATTTCGAAATTGAAGATCGCCTGGAACCTTTCGAAGCGACAGGGTTGAAACGTTCGTTGCGTGTGCGTCGAACGGTTGCGGCCGATGCGGGCAGTGCATTATGGCTGCGAGCACATGCCGGGCCAGCATTGCAGCAACAAAGTTTGCGGGTTGTCCGTGATCAGTCGGGACTGACCGTGACGTTAGGAAAGTCGCTGTCTGGACAACTGCGGTCGATTGGCGACACCAAAGAATGGCTTGTGCCGCTTAACGTTGAACGTGCAGCCGGAAGTATTCAGACGACGGAGGTTCTCTACCAATGGTAACAACAAAAAAACAATCAGCAGGTAGTGCGTTGGTAAGAAGCAGGCGCGGTGCAATCGCTTTGACAATGACGGTATTCACGGTTGCATTCTGTCAGCCACCGCTCACGGCATATGGACAGTCTGAGGATGATTATTACCGCCTGATTTCTGTAGCGACAACTCAGGCGCAAACCGATTCACGATCCAAGAACTGGAAGCCCGCGCCCAGCGGTTTGGCTCTGGAAATCAGCGGGATGGACCTGTTGGATGATCATCGCCTTGCGGTGGCAATCCGCAAGGGCGAAATCTGGATTCTGGACGGCGTCTACAATGATCCTCCGCAAAACGTAACGTACAGAAAATTCGCCACGGCTCTGCACGAACCTCTGGGTCTGCTGAAGCATGATGATGCTTTGTATACGGTTCAGCGGTCCGAACTGACTCGCATCAAAGACATCGACGGCGATGAGATCGCGGACGAATACCTGACGGTCGCCAAAGGCTGGGGTGTCACCGGCCACTATCACGAATACGCCTACGGCCCGAAGCTGGATGCGGACGGCAACATGTGGCTGACGCTGAACATCGGTCTGGGACTGAAGGGTGATGAGCTTAAGCGTGCGGTTCACGAACCAACACTAAACCTTCGTCAGGGGCGTTGGCGTGGTTGGGGCATGAAGGTGACTCCGGACGGAACACTGGTTCCCGTTTGTGCGGGTATGCGTTCACCGAGCGGTATCGGATCGAATGCCGCGGGAGACATGTTCTACACGGATCAGCAGGGCAACTGGGTGGCAACGAATAGTCTGCACCACATGCGCGACGGCGTGTTCTTTCATCACGAAGAAGCGTTGGCGTCGATGAATGAACCGGGGTCGACCATTCGTGGTGTTACGAGTGTTCCGAACGGAGTTCCCCTGCCTGACGCGTTGAAACAGTTTACTCAATTAAGGCCACCAGCCGTCTGGTTTCCGTACAAGAAGATGGGGCAGTCGGCGACCGACATTCTGCTGGATGCCAGCGATGGCAGCTTTGGTCCGTTTACCGGGCAGCTGTTTGTGGGTGAGTTCACTCAGGCGGGTATCAACCGAGTTTTTCTGGAAAAGGTCCACGGCGAATATCAGGGAGCCTGTTTTCCGTTTCGTTCCGGGTTTGCCAGCGCCGTGCTGCGAATGGTTCAGGGGACGGACGGCAGTATGTTTGTTGGTCTGACAAACCGAGGCTGGAGCAGTCTGGGAACAGCGTCCTATGGATTGCAGCGTCTGGTGTGGACGGGGGAAATGCCGTTCGAAATCAAAGAGATGCGGGCGCTGGCTGACGGCTTCGAACTGACCTTCACTAAGCCGGTGGACGTCGGCTCAGCCACCAACGCCGCGTCATGGTCGATGAACAGTTATACGTATCTGTATCACCAGACTTACGGAAGTGACGAGATTCAGAAGAAGGATCTGACAATCAGAAAATTCTTCGTTTCTGATGACGGCCTGAAGGTACGTCTGCACGTGGAGGGCCTAAGAGAACTGTTCGTTCACGAACTCCATGCCTTGGGCCTGCTAAGCCGCGACGGCGAGTCTCTTCTGCATTCTGCCGCATATTACACGTTGAACAGAATTCCCTGACCTGACGCAACAGGTCACTGGCACAACTTGCATCTATGCGATTGGTTCGCGTGCCGTTCTATCTTCAACAGATGTCGCAATGCCAGCCGTTTTTCGACCGTTCTGCCTGGGTGAAAATATTCCGCGGGACGATCAACGACACCATTTGGAGATTCGAAATCGGCGGTAGGCTGCGGCAGTTCCCGTTGACTTATGGCCTGCCGCCAACTAGGGCCGATCACGATTAGAGCAGTCTGCTTATTGTTGTAAACGGTAGTCGCTCACGGGAACAGGCTTTCTTCGATCGAAGCGCGCCCGCGGCCACAAGTCCGCGTAATGCGCTGTAAGTTACCGGCTTCCAGTCCGTGAATTCCTCCGTCCGGCCCCTTCGTCACTGAGCTGCCCAGGTGGATATTGCAACACAACCTAACTGCAGACTTGACTAAACACCGGCGCTACTATCGGGACCTGTTAAATAATAAGACCCTTGGGGGTTTCTACATATTGCCGCGTTGGAGGTTTTTGCAATGCTTGTGCAGAATTGGATTCAAACCCTTCGTATTCAGTGGCGAAATCGATACAACACTCTGGGAGGCGGGGGCAAACGGCGTCGAGCTCGGGTGTTTCGGAGTCATGCCGTGGAGCCTGTGGAAGCTCGGTTGCTGCTGAGTGCCACGGTCACAGATGACAGCGTCACTGGCCCGGCCGGATTGCCGATAACAATTGATGTCCTGGCCAACGACAGCAGTTCAGACGGCGCTTCGCTGCTGATCACAGCACTGGGCGAGCCGCAGATGGCACCGTGGAAGCTCGACTAGCGGATACGAGTTTGTGGGACTACTATCAATTCGATCAGCAATATGCGGCACAAGCCGGGATTGATCGATTGACCCAACAACTGAGTCGTGGCAATCTTAACCCAGGGATTGGAACGAAGCCGATCGGTAAAGGACTTTCGGAAGCTTGTGGCAGCGACGGCGCGCGGGTCTATTTCCGTCAGCTCACTGATGGAACGATAGAAATTCTTGGAAAATCCACAAAGGTGGATCAATCCGCTGTGATCGCGGAAGTTCTACGGGTGTTTGGAGGTTAGACAATGGACAATAAAGAATTCACTATGACAGTGGTCAGCCGTGATGGCTGGGATCCGTTGAATGACAACATCGATATTGAGGTGAAATTTGGCGACGGACGCAGATATACAGCTACCGTTTTCACTCTAGAAAATCTCAAAACACTTTTCGCAAAGAACAAAACGACGGGGGAATGTGGTGGTGGATTATATTTTTGGGCGACCGAAATGATTATTGTAGAGA
>CALFOL010000134.1 GCA_937919915.1 uncultured Planctomycetaceae bacterium | reverse complement strand
TCAATGTCCGCATTCATTCTGGTCTCCAGTGTGGATGGATCAACGGCGTTCGTGCTGATTCAATAAACGCGACTTGGGCATTAAGAAAGCTGTTCTTTGAAGAGTGCCACAGCGGCAGCCAGCGCCTCGTCGATTTTATCGACAAGGGTTGCTCCCGCTTCGGCCATGTCCGGACGGCCACCTCCGCGTCCGCCCGCGATTTCAGCCGCCGCTTTGACGACGTTGCCGGCGTTCATATTCTTTTCCTTAACCAGTGGTTTGCTGACAGCGGCGATCAGGGCCACTTTGCCATCAATCTCGGCACCCAAAATCAATGCGATCGGGCTGTGCTTATCACGCAGTTGGTCCGCAAAATCGCGCAGAGCCTCGCGTGAAACGTTCTCCAGTTTTTGCGAGACCACCTTGACGCCGGAAATCTCTTCCGCCGCCGACATCAGATCGCCAACCGCATCGGATACCGAAGCCTTCGTCAGTTCTGCCAGTTGACGATTAGCGTCCTTCAACTGCGTCTGCAGTGCTTCAATTCGTGTCGGCAAATCGCTGGCTTTGTTCGCCTTCAGCATTCGCTGAAGGTGCATCACCAACTCGTCAGTCTCCCGGCCCTTCAGCAACGCTCGAGGACCTGTGACCGCCGTGATTCGTCGCACGCCCTTGGCAACCGGTTCTTCCGACGTCACACGACACAAGCCGATCTGACCGGTATTCGTCAGGTGTGTTCCGCCGCACAATTCAATACTGAAGTCACCCATCGTTACGACGCGAACTTCATCCGGATACTTCTCGCCGAACAACGCCATCGCGCCGCGTTCTCGGGCCTGTTCGATCGGCAGCAACTCCGTCACCACGCCAGCCCCGCTGCCAATCTGAGCGTTGATAATGTCTTCTACCTGACGAATTTCGTCGGCAGTGAGTGCCTGCTTGTGAGCAAAGTCAAAACGCAGAGCGTCCACTTCAACCCGCGAACCACGCTGAGTTGCATGGTCTCCGATTGTCTTGTGCAGAGCATGATGCAGAATGTGAGTCGCGGTATGAGCTCGCCGAATCGCCGATCGCCGATCAACGTCGACTTCCGCTGTGACTGTGTCGCCGACCGCCAACTTGCCGCGTTTCAGGAAACCCGCAGCCGCAAATAGAGCCTGCTGGTGCTTTTGACAATCGACGATCTGTACTTCGACTCCATCGGCAATCAGTCGACCTGAATCGCCGACCTGACCACCGGATTCACCGTAGAACGGAGTTCGATCCAGTACAACTCCGAAAGCCTCGCTGAATCCGGCGGGTACTTCCTGCACAGATTCCTTATCAACCAGCAAACCGACAATCTTACACTCGGCTGTTGTCGAATCGTAACCAACGAATTCGGTATCGCCGTGTTCTTTGCGAATGAGGTCCAGAGGACCAGCTGACATGACGTCAACCTTGCGACCACCAGTGCTGATCACCCCGTGTTCGTCCATCAGCTTTTCATAAGAACTACGGTCAACTTTGAGACCTCGGTCTGTGGCGATGGCCTCTGTGAGTTCCACCAGAAAGCCGTCCTGAGTATGCAGCGTGAACGCATCTTTTCCGCTGATCACCTTGCTGCCGGATTTCGCGGCGGACGCGAATTTGTCAAAGCGACTCAACCCGCGGTCGATTGTGTTCAGGAAGTCGTGCTCCTCTTCCTTCAGGCTGTTCTGCACGCTGTCAACAGTCTCGGCGATTTCCGGATAGGCGTGTTTCATCACGTCGACAACCGCTGGCACGATTTCATACAGAAATGGTTCTTTTTGTCCCAGCAGATACCCTTCCAGCAGCGCGCGGCGAACCAATTGCCGAATCACGTAGCATTCGTTGTTCCTGTCGGGCACAACGCCTTCATGCATCGCGAACGTCGCTGCGCGAACGTGGTCGGCAATGCGGCGAATCGGGCGTCCGGTCGGTGCGTAGAAGTCGTACTTCACGCCAACGACGTCTGCCACGGCCAGACACAGCGGCTTTAGCACATCGTTTTCGAAATTGCTGATTCCGGAGACTCCCTGCAATACTGCAGCCGTACGTTCGAGCCCCATGCCGGTGTCGATGTTCTTCGATGGCAGTGGTCGCAGGTTGTCCGGCGGAGCTCCGACACGGTTGAACTGCGTGAAAACGAGGTTCCAGATTTCCACGTCACCGTCCATGCCCGGAGGATGATAGAAAATTTCACTACACGGTCCGCAGACGCCGTCCGGCCCACCACTCGGCGCACTGGCGGGCCAGTAATTTTCGTCTTCTTCAAGACACGCAATGCTGTCAACGGGGCGACCGATTTCATCTTTCCAGATATTGAACGCTTCTTCGTCGAAACCCCACTTGCCTTTATACACACTGACAGTCAGGCGATCCGCATCCAGGCCAAGCCACTTTTTGTCAGTTAGGAATTCCCAGGCCCAGTGGATCGCTTCACGTTTGAAGTAATCGCCGAACGAAAAGTTGCCCAGCATTTCGAAGAACGTGTGGTGATACGGCGTGACACCGACGTTACTGATGTCTCCTGTTCGCAGACACTTCTGGCAGGTCGTCACCGCCGGAAACTCCACCTTGCCGATGCCCATGAATTCGTTCTTGAACTGATTCATCCCGGCGGGAGTGAACAGCACCGTCGGGTCATCCTTGGGGACCAGCACATCACTGGGCCGACGGACGCAGCCTTTCGATTCAAAGAACGACAGGTATTTTTCGCGAAGTTCGTTGGTTTTCATTGCACAGCATCAGCGGTTTGTGTTGGCGACTTTGGCTCTGACCCTACATCGTCAGAAGTGCGGGAAGTTTACACAAAAATACTGTCGCTGCACGACGAATCGCGGTCAGAGCCGAACAGCAATGTGGGCGGGGCGCAAAAAGGCCCACAGATCTCGAATTCGAGACATTTGCAGCGGCGCGGGTACGGACGGTCACCTGTCATCGCCCAGATACGGGCAGACCGCTCCAGTAGCGTTGGTGGCCTATTTACTCGGACTCGACGGCCCCCAGCTGGGGTGAGTTTGCGGACGGGAATTGGTAAAGTAGCCTCCATCCGCGTTTGCTTCAGAAAGTCACTGCCAGCCAGCACGACAGCATCAACGCCGCCGTGTTCGAAGTTGGGAGGAGTGGCGTCCGGTCCGTTCGCATCCATCAGCCTGCAAAGTCGCTGATGAACGATTTGATCACGACTACTGGCACGCTGCACAAGTGTTGTCTGCGTCTGGTGGATTTTCTGTTCACTGCGAACCAGCTTCGCAAGCAACAGCGAATGTCGCATCCCAAAGAGTGGTCTCAAACGCGGTCAGCCAAAGTAGACGTCACTCTCCGAGTGACGAACTTTGCGGAATGGCATCTCTCTCCAACAAGTTGCAATCGCCGTGATCTGAATCTCCGTATACATCAGCGTTTCCAGCCTCAGTAACGATCAATCATGGCACAGTTTCATCATCCCAAACTCGCTGTGAACTGGCGGCCAGCACATCAGCTTCGTCAACCAGTTCATCCAATTCCACGCACGTCTGCTGCCCGGCGTCCAGCTCATCAGATTGCGCAGGCGGCCCTGCAACATATTGCATGACGAGAAACGGCGGTTCACTGTCAGACTCCACGTCGTGGATTGCTACAACGTGCTCACTGACAACCGCCGCGGCAGCACGTGCTTCGCGAGCGAAGCGTTGACGAGCTGCGGCGCTGCCAGCCAGGTGAGGCGCCAGCACCTTGACTGCGACTGGTCGGTTCAATTCGGAATCGAACCCCTAAAAGACGACGCCCATGCCGCCGGAACCGATCATCCGTTCAATCTCGTAGCGTTCCAGCAGTCCACGACTTCGGCAGACCCCGTGCACTGAAAGGCCCCACGAATTACCGTGCCCCCGAAGTTCAGGAGCTTCGTCGATATCAACGGTCGACAGCAGCTCACGCGTGCTCCCATTGATCAACGCCGGCAGCCAGTTGTGCAAGTCGACGTTGGCAGTTTGAGCAGGATTCCAGATGAGCTGCGAAAACGCCATCCGAATTGCCGTGGTCGCTGTCCAGCAGCGCCTGCAGTCGATCATCGCAGCAAAGCAATGTGGTGCCGCTCATGATTGTTGTGCCTCGAACGTTGCAACCAATTCCCGCAGACGCGCCATCACTCGACTGCGGGCGATATACCCGCTGCCGACGCTCATTTTCAGCTCCGCAGCAACGTCAGTAACAGCACAGTCGTGCATCGTTGTTTCGTAGCATGCAGTCCACGTGGCTGGCGTGACCACTTCTCGAACTCTGACCGCCGCCCAACGAAACACTACGCGTTCGTATTCCAGCTCAAACTCTGCGGATGCGTCTTCGAACGGCATTTCGGCAAGAGCAGCCGCCGATGCGTCGCCACCAGTTCCGGTGCCGCGATGTCTTGATGCCTTGATCTTGTCAGGAAGTTGACCGCCGTGTTTCTGGCGATGCAATACAGCCACGCACGAAAACGACCACGACCAGACGGCTCCAGCCAGTCTTCGACAGAACGCGAGACGGCGGCAAGAATCTTTTGAATCAGGTCGTCGGCATCTGTCGGCTGCAGCCCCTTTTGTTGAGCCAGTCAGAAAAAAGGATGGGAGCGTAAATGGCGACGAATTCGTCCCATGCCGCAATGTCCGCGGCATCCGGAAGCCGATCAGTCAGGCTCGCACGGGTTTCCAGCGGGTCAGACATTTTCGGCACTTCGGACATCGCAGGCGACAGAAGGGAAAGCATGCAGGGCTCTATACTAAGCCCTGCGTCACCCCATAAACACGCCCCGACGCCGGATCTTTCACCGGACCAAAGACAATTTCACGATTTTGCCGTCGTCGGGTACTGTCCTACGTCCCAACCACATTCACCGTTTGCTCCGCAGGAGCGTGACCTGCGAAGCCTGACCGGTGCAATTCTATTCTTCGGCGACTTCTTCTTTTTCGTCTTCTTCCGGCGGTATTACCAACGGCAATGGTTCGGTTGTGGGGTAGCCCTTGGCCACAAGCACCTTATTTCGAACCTCGATCACCGCGTCTGGATTCTGCTCCAGGAACTCCCGTGCTCGGTCACGACCCTGGCCAAGTTTAATCTTGCCGTAGCTGAACCAGCTTCCGCTGCGATCAATGATCTTTTCTTCGACCGCCAGATCCAGAAGATCCGCTTCCATACTGATCCCACAGTGGCCGTACATGTCGAATTCGGCAACACGAAACGGAGGAGCCACTTTGTTCTTTACGATCTTGGCTCGCATGCGAATGCCAATCTGAACGTCACCATCTTTGATCGAACTGGCACGACGTACATCCACACGAGCCGAACTGTAGAACTTCAAGGCTCGACCGCCAGGCGTCGTTTCCGGACTTCCGAACATCACACCGATCTTCTCACGAATCTGGTTGATGAAGATGACCGTCGTCTTGGCACGGGCGATAATCCCCGTCAGCTTTCGCATCGCCTGGCTCATCATTCGAGCCTGCAGACCAACGTGACTGTCGCCGATTTCCCCATCAAGTTCCTTCTTAGGGACCAAAGCGGCCACAGAGTCGATGACGATGATGTCGACAGCATTCGACTTAATCAGCATCTCAACAATCTGCAACCCTTCTTCACCGTACGACGGCTGGCTCACCAGAAGCTCGTCCAGGTTAACACCGATCTTGCGGGCCCACGATGGATCCAACGCGTGTTCCGCGTCAACGAACGCAGCAACCCCGCCAGCTTTTTGAGCGCTGGCGATCGCATGCAACGCCAACGTTGTCTTACCGCTGGATTCCGGGCCGTAAACTTCAATGATGCGTCCTCGAGGAAAGCCTCGTCCACCCAGCGCGAGGTCCAAAGACAATGCGCCCGTGGAGATACCCGGAATGCCCGCAGCGTCGGCTTCGGAATTCAGCTTCATGATCGAACCGGTGCCGAACAGCTTTTCAATCTGCCCGACTGCGTTGTCCAGCATCGCGTTACCAGCCTTTGCAGTGCCGGCCTTTGCTGCAGTCGTCGAAACCTTTGTTGGTGTCGATTTTGCACGTGCTTTTGCCATCTCTTGAATTCCTTTTTCTGTCAAAAATCGCCCGCGTTGTTCAATTGATTCCGCCGATCACGCGGCGGTAGTTTAGGCTGCCAGCAACAGCCTTGCAAAGCTCGGTAATTATAGAAGACGAGTCAAACTGCACTGAAGCAATAGGTTAGCAGGTACTCCAGGATTCTGGGAAGCCTGCCCACGCGAGGATTCGATGCAAATTCCGTTTTGGCTCATTCGGGCAAACAACCGTACCGACCGCTAACCTGATTCGTCAAAAACGCTCGTATTAGAGCAGTTTACCTTTTATTGTGGACGGTTCTGGCTCGCGGGAACCGGATCACACAGGACGAAACGCGTCCTCTGGGCCCACAAGTCGGCGTAATACGCTGTAGCTCACACCCCAAGTAGGCGGTGATAAAGATACGCTTCATCGCTCAACGTTGTTTAACAAATCGCTGATCGACCTCAGGTGATCCCACGTGAACAACCCGGAATCGTGCGTATCCGACCAGCGAATTTTCAGAGCGTAGTTTCCCGTCAGAGAAACCTCTTCCGCGGAAATCATTTCCGACACCGAGTCTTTGTTCAGAACCTGTCGGCCGGTAAATTCGTCCACGCACGCAGCGCAACGACAGCTCTGACGTACAAGTCGGAACGGAAGACGCGACACGTCCTCCTCAGCCCAAACGATTTCCAGTATCCGGTCCTCTTTGTGAACACGAATATTCTGCGGTGTCTGCATTACTCAATCGTTTCTTCTTCGTCATCTGGCGAACCACCAAGAATGAAGGTCTCAACCAGCATTTCGACAAACTCATCCATCGAGTCGGCCACAACTTCGAAGCCGACATTCTGATGATCATACTGCATCACTCCGTCAACGTCGCCCTCGACGTCAATACAGTAGTAGTCGCCGGAACCGGTCTCACCAATCACAAGAAACTGCTCGGGCCAGTAGAATTCCAGACCATCGGGTTCAGGCACCGAATCGGCACGCACTTCGAGATTAATCTCCAGCACTGCTGGTAAGTCGGCAATCAGTTCGACTTCTGCCACTGTGCCTTCAGAATCAGAATCGTCCAAAGCGCGTCTTGCCTGTCGCAAGGACTCTGGATAGGCATCCAGAAACTGCAAATAAGCAGGGGGCACGGGAGCTCCGCACAGACTTTGCAGGTGTTTCAGAGTATCAGTCGTCATGAAAGAACTTCGAGCGGCGGACAGGATACAAACAGATTTTGAACTACAGCGTATCACGCTGACTTGTGGCCGCGGGAACGCGTTTCGATAGATGAAAGCCCCGTCCCGCGAGCGAGTACCGGTCACGACATTAAGTGAACTGCTCTAACGGAAGACCGTCAATCCAAACCATCATGCTTGACACGATCCCAGTATTCGCCGAATTCAAACTTCGGACTATTGTCAGCATCGTGACACTTCTCACACGTTCCGGCCTTCGCCTCCTCAACCGTCACACGCACACTTTTCCCAGCATCGTCGCTGCCTGCTTCCACAAGTTCGATGTGCTGACTGCCAGGACCGTGGCAGTTTTCGCACTGGCTGCCTGCCAGCAATTTGTGCAATGTCTTTTCGGCAGGGTCAGCCGCCAGATCTGAGTTCAGAAATCCGGAACGAAACCGAATGTACTCCTGCGGGTCCCAGCCCGTCACATGGCATGACAAACATTCCGGATCGTGCATTCGATTGATGCCATTCAGACGTTCAAAGCCAATCCGCTTGTGAACCGGATCAAGACTGTCCAGCGCGTGAGCATGAGGCGTCTGTTGCCAGATCTTATAGGCCGACGTATGGCACTCGCCACACTTGTCTGCTCCGACGAACGTTGAGCCAGATGGATGTGGAGCCGAAATCGCATCGGCCAGGACGATTTTCTCGTCCTTGAGTCGGTCCTGAAAATTCCGCATCAGATTGATCATCGCTGGCGTCTCGTCGAAGTCATCTCGCTCTAAAGCCACCAGCTGATAACGGAACGGAGTTTCCCTGTCGTCCGGATACACTCCCAACACCCCAACGTACTTGCCTTTGCGACCGGTTTCGATGAGCAGCGTATTCCCAACTTTTTGCGGCGGAGCAGCCGGATCCGGATCTCCAGTTCCTTCGGCCGTCAACACAATCTGAAACTGCGGAAACTGTTCGGCGAGAGCCATGGATTCTTCCACGGTCGACTGCGACAACAGAAACCGCAGATCCACTTTCTGTTCCGCAAATTCCTCCACAACCTTCTTCAGCTCCGGCACAGGATCTTTCCACGTGACGTCAGGGAAGGGAAGAATGAGTTTCTTCAACTCTTCGCTCATCACTGAAGTGACGCCAATCTTCAGGTCACTTGCTTCCACGACAGCACTGGGCAAAGGCGTTCCAAGATCCGGAACACCATAGAACTCCAGGTTGGCCGACAGAAAGTACAGCGGCGAATCTCCGTCCGCGATATGCTGCGTTAACAGGAAGTCCGGCCGCAATCGCAGTTCTTCGGGCCCAATTCCGATCGCGATATACTTCAATAACTTCAACGCGGCCACAGTCGTTTCAAACTTGATCTGGGACTCTCGCACAGAACGTCGCGACAATCCTCCCACATCCAACCCACGCACTGACCAACCCGCGTCTGTCATTTTCTGCACCAGGTTGGCTCGTCGAGACATGCCGCCAAGCTGACTGGACGTGCATCCACACGGCTCAAAAAAACCGTGCTGCTCGCCCGTCAGAATAAACGCCAGCTGCGGCTTTGGCCATGTTTCCCACGGCATGCTGACGCGACGCGACGGGACTGCAGCGGCTTTCGGCTGTGTTGCAGGCACTGGCGAGCTGGCAACTGGTGGAGCAACGGACCCGGAATCATCGCTGCCTATGAAAACTTCGGCTGGGGATGCTTCGACAGCTGTGGTTTCAGTTGCATGCTGGTCAGCCGGAGTTTTCGGCGGCAAGGGCGGCTCAGTGTGTATGAGAGATGGAACTAACAGAATGCCCAGCACCGCAATGCCTGCCACCATCAAGAGGAGCACGATTGCGTTGTTGTTTTTGATCGGTTTATCCATCGTCATTCCGTCGATTCGTAATATGGACGCTGCTCCCCGGTTTCAATCACGCACCCGATGGTTGGAGAGCCACTTGCAACACGGGAAACCAGGATACAAAACGAAGCCTGCGTGTAGAATAGCAATGGTGAAGCAGAACAGAAACGTCGGGCCGCAACGTGTCAGACTGATTCTGTTCAGAAAGACGACATTGAACGATTTCCTGCAGGATCGTTGAATTGCCGCAAGGTCATTTTCAACGTCGCCTGCCGCAAGGTGGGTTCGATGGCGACGTGCCCAGGTCGGCTGAATGCAGGCTTAGAATAAGGTCTTATACATCACCTTAATCCGCAGAGACTGGCCAGACGAATGATTCGTTTTGACATCAATAACAGCGGGCTCCAACGTGCCGCGCGAGGATTGAGGCACGCCAGGCGGGACCCGAATTGTCATCTTATATCGCGCCTTGTCCGCTCCCACACTTCCCAGACGTTCCAGGTCGGCAGCGAGATACGAAGGCGTCGCATTGACGGCCGTGAATTGCAACGGCTCTGCGCCCTCCGCTTCAGTCACCAGCAACATCAGCGCAGCTTCTCCGCCCTTCTTCGTTGAAAACTGCCCCAAACGCAACACACTTTGTTTTTCGCTCCACAAGACACCCGGCATCGGCAGGATTCGAATCGGGCCAGCCTTATTCGCTGTAACAATCAGAGTTATAGGAGCCTTTTCGCAATTGACTTTCAACGTCAACTTCTCTTCCAGAAGTCCTGGCGGCATAGCAGGATCGACTGACACCTTCACCTTGAAGGCACTGATAGCGGTATGTTCCAACAATTCTTCAGCGGACGCGGGAATAATTTCCGTTCTGACATAGGGCGAGTCACACTGAATGTCTGTGATGGCGAAGTCCTCATGAATTCGCGACAGGATCATCCCAAAAGTGGAGCTCGGCGCTGACTCGGTCACTTCACCAACGCTCCAGGTTTCTTCAGGCAGAATGTCGAAGTGTGCATCGACAATTCCCATGACAACGAACTGAATTGCGGGCCGCTTTGGATCATTGGTGTAAACAGGGCCGCCGTGTTGAAACTTTGCATCTTTAAACTTGCCCTTCCATTGCACACGCAATTCAGCAAACTCACCAGGCTTAATCGTTGTCGGCTTGAGCTCAAAGGCGGTGCACTTGCAGGTAGGCTGCCCCGCCTGCAGCACAAGTTCCGCATCGCCATCATTTCCGATCCGAAACGTGTGATCAAGCTCTGCCCCAACTGACATTTTCCCAAACGAATATTCCATTTCTTCAGCTGTCGCAACGGGCCATGGCCCGGTCTCACTGGCGACGGGGTGTTGAGAGTCATCCTTGGTCTTTGATGCAGGCTTGACATCTTTAAGCGGAGAAAACGCAGAAGTCGGACCCTCAGGGGAATCGTCCGAACAGCCCGCCGCAAAAAACACGACGGAACAAAGTCCGACCGCTGCCGCAAGGTAAACATAACTCTTCATCGAAAACACCTTCCGCTGGACCATCGTCTACTTTGAATCTACCATCTTTGAAAGCAGGTGTACCTGGACATCACTCAAATACCGATCGACGTGCCCCCAATCGTGATTGACTGCATCGATTTCAAGTGCTTTCACTGCAGCTGATTCAGCTTGTTGTGACCGTTCGAAACGATTCAGTAACTCCGCATATTCGAACCAGAACATTGAATTTTCAGGATAACAGGAGATCACATGCTCCATGTCCTTTACAGCATTTTCCGACAAATCCACCTGTGGCTGTAGCGTATATAGCTGCCCCTGAAGTCGACTGCGGAAATGATATCCTGCGTAGGATCTCTGGTCACCAGCAATCGCTTCATCGCACGCGCGGATCGCCCGATCGAAGAGTGTCAGAATGTCCGCCATGTGCTCAAATTCCGGATCTTCCAACTGCGCATACTCGCCCACAGTCTCCTTAAACATGTACGCCAGGACACCCATCTTCCGTTGGCGCGAATCCGTGTTGTACTTATCGGCGGCAATTGATTTATCGTATGCCTTGACTGCGGCCTCGTGCTGTCGTCGCAACTGCAACACCGCTGCGACTTCTGAGTGCCGCGAAGCCGCCACCACTGGCAACAATCCGTACCAGAGGGTCGCGCCCGCGAGAACCGCAAACGCCACAGCGACCGAAAATGTCCTGGCAACCTCGTTTAGGGGCTCGGCAACCTTCGAATTGCCGTCCGCCGACAACGCATACAGCAAAGCCAGCAGCATTCCGAGTCCGGAGATTTGCAACCCGCCGGCTCCCAAAAGGTGGACGAACACGCAAACAAATGCCGCCCGTATAACATTTGACGAAAAATTGAACCGCCCCGACATCGCCCAAAAAAACAACAAGGCGGTTACAGGAATCACCATGACCAAATTTTGAGGATCAAGCAGGTCGCGTGAAACATCGATGAACTCGCCACCATTCAGCCATCGCCAACCGAGATGTAGCAACAGACCACAGCCGATCCCGAGCCGCACCGTTGAAATGACAGTGCGTTCCTGCGAAGACGCCGGCGAGGCAACGTCAACCTGTGAAGTCAGAAACCGCTGAACAACAGTCAGTGGCATCATGCACATCGCGATCACACCGATCAGCCCTGCGGAACACCATGCATCAAGCACGATGTTGTGAGGATCCAGAATCTCTTCGCTGGATTCGACAACTTTGTGGGCAAGGTACACCGGCCGAAAGTTACCTGGTCCCGAACCAAACATGGGGTCATCAGCAATCACGCCAGCAGCCCCCATCCAGTAAAACAATCGAAACTGCAGTGACCGCGGGGACTCCAGCACAACCTCTTTATCAATCGCTCCCGAACCGATTCCGATGGCGGCTCCCACGGCCAGTAACGACGTAGCGCCACAAAACAACCATTTCAAACGTCCTGACGACAACGCAGTGCGGCCGTGCAGCAATATCATTCCGATGCCGCAGACAAGCCCCACCCATGCCGTTCGGCTCTTTGTCAACAACAGGCAATAACCCAACACAAAACAGACGATCATCGCGACGGCCCAGGACACAGGCGAAACGCGGACCGACTGATGCCGCAGAATCTGTACCATGCCGCCAACCATCAGCACCAAAGCCACAGCCAACAGCCCACCCAATGTGTTCGCTAGGGCGAACGGCCCGATCGGTTCGGAACTCGCAAGTAATCGACGCTCGAACAGTTCGCGTGCAACCCCACTGAGAGGAATGTTTGCACGCTGTAGTTCATGGGAAGCCATCAGTGCATCAATGGAGACTCCATCAGCCTGGACCCGCTGCTGCAGGTACCATTCTGCCTGCCGGCCGTGAGTCACATGGTGCTGAACGATTCCGACAAATGCTGCGCCGACACTGATTCCGATCAACAAAGTAACAATCCACTGGCGAGCACTGACGTCATGCAACAGTCTGCGGACAATCCACCAGACCGCGCCAATAGCGGACCACTCAAAAGCAATGTTCAATGCCACACGGCGATCACCATTCACGCGGAAGACGTGCCAGGTGGACAGCCAAAACCCACCAACCAGCAGAACGATCACCAGGCCGTCCACCATGCTCACATTCCGTGACAGCGAACAACTCTTATCCGGGCGCCGCAGTGCGGCTACTCCAGCACAACTTCCGGTGATCAGCCAGCCAATTGCCAGATGCAGCCCGTCGCCATGTATCGCACCCTCCGATGGCCACATAAAACTGGCCGTCAGCAAAAGTGCAAAAAGGAAAACGATGGGATGGCTCATGAATTCGCAACGAGGCATAACAAAGGCAATATGATCATCAAACGTCTTCGGACGATCCGGGATCAGATCGCAACGCCCCTGCTGTGGAAATCGAGCGACGCCCAACGGTTTCCAAAATCGAGACCAGTGACAGAACGCAGCAGATCAACGCGATAATCAGCCACGCTCCCGTCCAGTCGACGACTTTATACAACAGCAGACCACCGAGTCCGGTCATCAATGTCGCCAGATGAATCGTCAACACAGCGCGGGCCGGCCGTAGACCGAGCTCCACCAATCGATGTGAAAAATGACTCTTATCTCCATGAAATGGACTACGTCCCGCCTTCAATCGAATCAGAATCACGGTAACGAAGTCGTACAGTGGGATTGCCAGAATACACAACGGAGCAAGAATCACATGCCGACTGCCAGACTGCTGATAAAACGATCCCGTTACCGTCAGGGTCGCCAGCAGAAACCCTATCAGATTGCTACCGCTGTCTCCCATGAAGATTGATGCTGGCGGACGATTCCACACCAGAAAACCGCTCAGCGAACCACTAAGAATCAGCAGTACAAACGCAACGCACCAATGCGCCTCACGAACCATCAGCAACAGGATGCCAGCAGACATCAACGACGCAATCACTCCGATTCCTGCTGACAGGCCGTCCATATTGTCCAGGAAATTCATTGCGTTGGTCAGAATCAGAATCCACAGCACTGTGATCGCGATCCCAATCCACGGCTGTTGCACAAACACGGTGGCCTGAACACCGGTTCGCGTCACACCGTAGGCGACGAGAACCTGCAGACCCAATCGCAGCTTCCAGGACAGGTTCCAACGATCATCAGCCAGACCAACCAGGAACAAAATGCACGCTCCCGCTGCGATACCGGTCATCTGCCACCGCAATTCGGCTTTCGCGGAAACTTCCGCGCTTAGCGCGGCGAACGACTCTGTGGCAACAAATCCACCAGTAACCACAAACAAGACAACCGGGATCAGTAACCCCAAAAAAACAGCGATCCCGCCTCCCATTGGAGTCGGTGTCACATGGACTTTTCGAAGCCCCGGCTGATCAACCAATCCCATTACAGGTGCCAGGCGACGGATCAGTGGCGTCAGCAATAACGACGCGATAAACGCCGAGAAAAAACTTCCAAAAACGAAACTCAGCATAAGCTCACCAGCGGATTTCGGACCAGACCTTGCCACTTGTTTGTACGCGACTTAGGACTGTGTCGCCGGGGCGAATGCTTGTTTTGCAAGGATTTCCGAAGTGCCTCCAACGGCCGTGGCTGTGTTTTGTAATGGATGCCCCTTTCAACGAACACCAGACGTCCACCGAGGCCATTTTTGAAAGAATTCCAGGCCGTGTTTACTATGTTTTGTAGTTTTTGGCAGCAGAAACCAACTGACTCCCATCACCTGTGCCGAAACGTAACTGATTTGAGTGAAGCAACTTACGAAAACTCGCCGGCACATTCTTTAGTTTTGGCGCGACACTTGCCTTAGAGTGTTATCAGAACGAGTCGAACAGACTCTTGTACTAATCAAATTGAGAAGGACATAACCATGAGAAGTCAGATCACACCGAAAACTATTCGCCGCCTGGTTGCTGCTGACGGATACATGGCCCTGAACATGCCTCAGCGTGCTATTGGCGAACTGAACAAAATAGACGACGCCGGACCACTGGAAGGTCCACGTCGGCTGCTGATGGGGCTGGCTCTGAAACGCAGCGGCGATTCGGATTCGGCAATTCCACATCTCGAAAAAGCCGCCCGCCTGATGCCGTCACCGGCACGCCGATTCGCGTGGAGCGAGCTTGTCACCTGCTATCGTTGCTGCGGAAGCGACGAAATGGCAGATCTTGCCGAGAGTCTTGGTGGCGATCGAGAGTACGAATTGCACATTTCTTTGCCATTCGGCGACCTGAGAATTACTTCCACTGAATCAGCTGCGGAAGCGATTTGACGTAACCCGTTGATATCAAAGCTTCTCGACGAAACTTCTCCTGAGGGAACCCGGCTTCACTACCCGGGTTCCTTTTCTTATGGGCGGAAAGCACTTCCTGATCCGCAGCAAAGGTCATCTTGGCCAGGATTCCGACGATTCATACTCTACGCAGCGTCTGACAGTTGTTCGTGCCGTCAGTTTCGCTGTCTATGTTCGATGGATCGAACCGATGAAAATCACCTGCTTCACTTGCGCAATCGTCCTGCTGACCGTGACAACTGTGATTACGGGTTGTCGAGGACGACAGCACGCAATTGTGTTGAACGACGACGACAAGGACATGGTGGGCAGTCACGAAGCAGGTGCTGAAACGTGGAAGCCGCTAATCAATGAATCCGTTGCAAAGCTTCTCGGCCGCGCTTGCCATGATGTGAACACGGTGTCCTACACAACGCCGTCCGGTACGCCCGTGCGAAAAGTGTGCTTTGTGGGTGTCGAGAATCGCAGTAGCGAACCGATCGGAGACTTCCGAGAACAGATCTACGAACATGTGGACTCGCTGATCGGGCAATCCGACCAGTTCCGCATGATTAGCCGTCGGTACGTCGAAGCTGCCATGGCCGAATGCCGCTGCCGCCCGGACTTGCTGGTGCTGCCCGACAAACAGCGAGAGTTACAGGCGGCCCTGGAACGGACGGACAACCCATTCGACTACATCCTGTTTGCTCAGATTACTTCGGGAACAACGCAGAGCAACAAAGATTATCAGCGCAACTATCTACTAACCCTGGAGCTACTGGATATTCATTCCGGAGAGTCGTTGAAGGAATCTGCCGAGCTGCGAAAAGGCTACAGCAAATCGAAAATCGGAATGTTCCAACAATATGGTCGGCGCAAGTAGGGCCCAAGGCTCGCCGCTGGCTGTGTCAGTGGCCTCCGCACTTCGAAAGCACTGACAGACCAGTGGCACACGATTTTAAAGTTGACGCTCCGCCATGTTGCCACGTCTCAGAACAATCAGTTGCTGTGCACTGGCCCTTTGCCTGATCAGCGGCTGCCATCGTGGCGTGAAGCATCAGCTATCAGCTGTTTCTCACTTTGATCAGGGGGCTCCTGTTGCAGCGTTGGCTGCGCTGGACAAGGCCGCTGAGCTTCGGGGAGCGGAACAGGAAATCATCGCAACCGATCGAGCGATCGCAGCACTGATGACGGGGGATCCCGCCACCTGTGAAGCTCCGCTGCGTAAGACTCGAGATCGTCTGAACTTTCTTCGTCAGACGGATCTGCGAGAGAAAACAAGAGCAATCGTGACGGACGACAAAGCGGTCGCCTGGAGCGGCCGCGAATTCGAACAGCGAATGATCGACAATCTGTTGATTCTGTCGAGTCTGATGGGCAATCGGCAGGACGCGTTCGCTTTTGCAAACCAGGCAATGGAACACGTTTTCGAAGACCGTTCCACGCTGCTGCCAACCAATGCTGAAGGTCACTCAGTCAAGACCGTGGGACATTCTGAACTCCCCGAACAACGACCAACTGCACGGTATTCGGCCAATGCATTTTCTGCCTATCTGCACGCCGGAATTCGCTCAGAAAACCCAATGGACCAGGACATCACCGCCAACGCAATCCGGCAGGTCGGCTTCTGGAATCCAGGTCCAAATCAGAGCGAGCCGTCAGGCTTCGGTACGTTAAGTCCACGCGGCCAGGGCGTCGTGCATGTCATCACATTCGTGGGACGCGTCACGGACTGGACAGCAGAACGATCCATCCCGACGACATCTGCACTGCTGCTGGCAGATCAGATTCTAAGCGCTGTCGGTGATCACACAGTGCCTCCAACTGTTGCTCCTGTGCAGATTGCCAAACCTGTCGCGGCATTCAGTCCACAGCCATTAGTCACGCACGCCCGCGTTGCTGGAACACAGGAACGCGTGAGTGCGACGCTGGTCGACCTCAACCAAGCCGCTCACGACTCTTACGTGGCCAATCGAGATCAACAGATCGCCCGGGCAGTGGCTCGACGTGTGGTCAAAAAAGGAGCCATCTATGCTGCCAAAGACCAGTTGGCCGTTGCAGGCGGCTCAGGCGCGGATATTGTGCTGAACCTCGGCGGAATTGCCTGGGAGGCACTGGAAAAAGCCGACACGCGACATCTGCAGTTGTTGCCCGCACGAATCGAAGTCCTGCAACTGACCCTGCCAGCGGGACTTCATCAGCTGGAGCTGAGCTCTGGCGCAGCTGGTGAACGTGGAGGAAAACCAACAGAAGTGCGCGTTCCCGTCATCGTCGACGATGGGCGAAACACGTTTGTTCTGTGCTTTCGACCACACGATCAGCTGGCAGGGAATATTCTTACCAGCGATGGAACTCCACCGGTCCAACTGCAGTAGGATGAGCCGCGTGTTTTTAGAAGCCGTTCACAGGTTTGAGATCACACGGCTCAATTTGCAATTACGCCAGTCACATTGAACCGCAACGGCTCAGCACGTCCCGTGATTTTCACAACCAGTTCTTCGCTGAACTTACCGGGACGATCCGGCACACTGAACTGAATCGGAACCTGATGCAGTGGTTTGACATCGGTCGTCAGATCCGCCTTAAAGCAGTCGGCCATATCAGCGCAGTCTATGTCTTCAATCTGAAACGGCTTTTTGCCTCGAACAACAATCTTGCGAACTGTCATCTGACCTGGTGACACCGAACCCACATTCACAACGGGTGGCATAATCATGATGTCTGGTGTGACGACTCCGTCAACCATCAGCGGCACGTTAGGGTTCGTGCGGTCGTTAGTCACGATCGTAATCATGTCTCGAATCCTGCCGAAAGTTGCCCCATCACTGAGCTTCATCGTTAACTTGTAATGAACCTGCCCGTTGCCACGTTGCCCAACCGGCTCAAGTATGGCCGTCAGGTGCTTATTTGTGATCTTGATATTGTCGATGTCCCAGTCAGAACGTCCCGCATAAGCAATATCCACAACGGCCGTCGCTTCTTCGCCAGCTTCGACGTCACCGAATTGCACAAGTCCCGGAGTGAACACAACGTCAGTACGAATATAAGCGGTCACGGGAACGCGGACTTCAGTGAAGCGAGGCGAGCTAAACATGATGATGACGTTCGAGTCTTTGCGCTGACGAAAGTTACGAGTGTTCATCTGCACTGAAATCACAGCGGTTTCCCCTGGCTGAATCAGCGTCTTATCAATCGTCGCCTTTGCACATGCACACGAAGTCTTGACCTCCGAAATGGTATACACGTCGTTGTGGACGTTCTTGATTTCAATGAACTGAGGCACCTCTGACCCAGTTGCGATAACGCCAAAGTCGACCTTCTTGGTGGAAATCATCTGATCTGTGAATTGATCCGCAAACACGCTTCCGCAAAGGAAAACCATGCTGACAAAACAATAAGTCGACTGAAGTTTCCACATGATCTTGATCCCAGTGCTTGGAATGGTCTGTCAGCTGTGACGCCGCTAATTGGATTTGCGAAGGCTTGAAATCCGCTCGGAGCGACAACATCGCTTGAGTGATTCTGGCGTTGCCAGTCCCACACAGAAGTCGCGTTTTCGCCTATCGGCTAATCGACGCCTCTGCCACATTCACGTTAGGGTGATTGCCCCGGACTGTCAATCCGCAGAATTTGCTTATCGAACAACGTTACTGGCGATAACAACCGTTCTACACTCACCCAAAATACCCAAGGGCCGCACGTTAAACACAGGAAGATTTCGGAGAATCGGTGGAATTCTCAGAGTCCCGACCAAGTGTCAAATTGACGAATCCAAGAGAAGGGTTTGCTGTCGGCATCAGTGCGGGCATATCCCGCAACGATAGTGGCATCGGCCGTCAGTCGTGAAAACCGCGCCCGAAACGAAAACAGCCCGCTTCAATCGGAAGCGGGCTGCAGAGTTCGTATCAGGTCGCGTCTGCGGTGCCGATGGTCAACAGTGCCGCAGTCGGTTGGGTTCGCCTAGTGGCGTGACAGTTTGACATGGCGTCGTTTCAGTTTACGAGCCTTCGAACTGGCTGGTCGGGCACCATGATTGGCTTTGTTTAGCTTTCGGTTCGTCTTGGCCATTGCTATTTAATTCACGAATGTTGGTGTTTGTGAGTTCTGCAGATCAAACGGTCCGACGCATTTCGGCATCGGAACCGGATCTGTAGAATATCGGCCGATCGACAGGTTCGAAAGCCCCAAACTCAACAGTTTTCTCTTTTCTCAGCCATTCATGACGCAAAAAGTAATTTTCTTCGATATCGACGGCACTTTACTAAGTACCGGCGGAGCAGGGCAGAAAGCCATTGAAATGGCTTTGATGGCCGAATTTCAAATCGAATTTCCCTTTGAGGGGGTTCTGACGGCCGGGCGAACGGACCGGGGAATCGCAGACGAAGTCCTTGAACGCTATCAGCATCAAAACAGCCAGGAAAACCGAGATCGCTTTCGCCTGGCCTATCTTGATCGGCTCCCCACAACCTTGGCAGATGCGCCCGGCAAACTGCTGCCGCGGGTCGCTGAACTCGTGCACGAATTGGCTCAGCATGACCACATCACGTTGTCTGTACTAACGGGAAACTATGAGGCCGCAGCATGGATCAAACTTCGTCACTATCAGCTCGAGCAGTACTTCACGTTCGGCGGCTTCGGAGACGATGAAGCTGACCGTGATGAAGTCGCCCGACTTGCTTTGAGGGCAGCCCGGCACGCTTTGAATCATCCCATCGACGGAGCACACACGATGGTGATTGGCGACACTCCTGCAGACATTCGGTGCGCGAGAGCAATCGGGGCGAAAGCAGTTGCAGTAGCCACGGGAACGTACGACGTCATTCAATTGCAACCGCACTCACCTGATCATCTATTCGAGAATTTCTCAGAGACCGACGACGTTGTGAAACGAATCCTGGAACTGCTGTAGAGCCATGCTAAACGACCAACCGGAAACTGGTGTCACAGCTGTAACAGAAACGGCAAAGCGTTCGCCCAGAAACTTCCTGTGGCTGTTCATCCACTGTCTGGTGTACCTGCCGTTCAGGTTTTGGTGCCGCACGCATGTGATTGGTCGAGAACACATCGCCGACAATATGGGCGGCATCATGCTGGTGAACCATCAGAGCTATCTCGACCCGTTATTTGTCGCGGTACGCTTAACGCGCGCTGTGTCGTATTTGGCGCGCGATTCATTGTTCAGGGTTCCTGTGCTTGGCTGGATTTGTCGCAGCACTTATGTGATTCCGATCAGCCGCACGGCTTTTCGTGGTGGCAGCATTCGTACGGCGATGGATCGGCTGGAACAGGGATTCCTGGTCAGTATCTATCCGGAAGGCACGCGTTCAGGCGGTGTTCCCAAAACGTTTCGACCTGGATTCCTGTCACTTGTTCGACGTGCAAATGTGCCTGTGTATCCCGTTGCGATTGTCGGTGCGGACAAGGTCATGCCCAAAGGTGCCTGGTTTATTCGTCCGGCGAAAGTCACAATTATTTACGGAGAACCATTGTCTGAAGACGACATCGCAAAATTAAAATCTGAAACGGACGACAAGCTGCTGGCGGAATTTATTCAGAGCAAAGTCACGGATCTTTACATGAGCGTTGCGGCTCCAGTGGTGAATAAAGAATCAGGTCTGAATTCGAAATCTGACAGCTGAATGCTCAAGTCAACGCGAGTTTTCGCGGGCGGAACAACTCACTCGTGAATTCGACGGCTGGAAAAGAGTTCCGATTGCGATGAGCTGCCATCCTGGATGCTGCCGCCTTATGATTCCCGTCTGCGCCCGGCGCGGGGGAAACTTTCTTCGGCGATTCCTGCGGGGCCTGCACAACGTTTCCGGCGTCATTTGGGCCACAAAAATGCTCATCCGGCAGCCGATGCCGAATCAACGGCCGCTCTTTGTGAATCGAAAAAAAACTCAGCAATGTTTGGATTCCATCGTATTGACCGCACGGGATTCTTCCAGCTATCAACCGTGCCTGCATCTTTCGACGCCCTGAATTCAGAGCGTCTGCGGGAGGATGCAGAATGCGGAAAGAACTTATTTCCGCATCCAGGTTCGAGTTCAAGTTCAACAATCATTCTGAATAGCAGTACGACGTTCGCCCCCGAACGCCTGCCTGCAGTCTGAGAAAGTCCGGACGACTTTCCAGAGCCCGTCTTCAAGGAGGATGTCCAAGTGCATAAGGTCATCGGATTCATCGCGTGCGTTTCGGTAATGGCCGTCTCGCTGTATCTCTTCAGCGGTGGTGACCCATCACGAAGTCTGTCGGCACAAACCGAGTCTGCGAACGCAGGCGGTTACGGTTCGGTTGCCCGGCGTTTCATGAATGACGCCCGACAACTCGCCAAGGCCGGAGATCTGAAGAAGGCCCGGCGACTTGCCGAGACTGCCGCATCACTCTCCGCCGACTGGCAGGATGGTGAGCAGACGCCGACACAGTTCCTTGCGGAACTGGACGGTGGCTCAGCCAGCCAGAAAGAAAACCCTTTTAGCCTGGATGCATCATCCTCCTGGCCAGCATTCGGCGACTCAAGCGACGGGACAGGATCCTTCGCCGAGCCGGAGCCGGATGTCGAGCCTGCTTTGCCAGCAAACGCCACTGTTGACATGATCAACAAGCACAAGGCACAAAAGCTTATGAAGGAAGCACGCGCTGCGTTTAAGGCCGGTGAGATGGATGTCGCACGTACCCGAGCAATGCAGGCTCGCAGCTTCAAAGTCTCGTGGGGATTGTGGGACGAACTACCCGATCATCTTCTCGCCGAAGTGGACCGCGCCAGCAAGACACAAACCTACCTCGCTGATGACTCTCAGTCTGTCGCCGCCGGATCGCAGGATACTCAGGCCGTTTACGAACAGGCAAAAGATCTGCTGCAACAGTCACGCGATGCAATCGCCGCCGGAAAGATCAATCTTGCAAATCAGTTGGCGGACCAGGCCGAAGCTCTGCATGCGACATATGGTCTGTGGGAAGACAGCCCGTCACTCATTAAACGCGATATCGCACGAGTCAGTCAGGGCGGAGCCGCTCCGGCAGCTGTCTTCGCGAATGACACACTGCAGGACACCCCACGCTCAGCTGACGAGCAGCTTGCTGCGAATCTGCTGAAGGAAGCTCGCCTTGCATTCGAAGAGGGTCGCATGTCAGCCGCCAAAGACAAGGCTCAGCAGGCAGAAAGCCTGAATGTCACCTATGACACCTTTGATGACCGTCCGGCACTGTTGCTGGCAGACATTGATGACGCCTTGAACAGCCAAAGTGCGAATCCGTTCGACTTTGGACCCGTTGCGGATTCCAGTTCTCCCACACGAAATCCGTTCGACACGCTGACAGCTGTGAACCCTGCTGACATGACACCTGAGTCAGCACCAGGCACAACAGTGGCGTCCAGCACTGACGGAATCGTCAGCGCTGGTGAACTTAGCCCGTCGGCTGAGTTCCAGCCTGTACCACCAGCCGGTGTATCAGCTGCAGCTGCTATGGAACAGGGCATCGCGTTGCTGCAACAGGGAAATCGACCAGCCGCTCGCGAAGCTCTGATGCACGCGTGGAACAACGCTGGCCAGCTTGAAACTGAGCAGCGTCAATCACTGCCGATGCTGATTCAGCAGGCTTCCAGCCAAAATGGCGTTGCCCTGACTTCAAACCAACAAACTCAACCTGCCCCCGTCACTGTCCCAATGCCAGGCGGCATGGATCCAATGGCGGAAGCAGATCCACTTGCGGACGCAGCCAACGAAATGGATGTGCGTTACGCTCGTCTTCGTAACGAAGTTCTGAACGCAGTCTTCCATGCTGAAAAGCTGCGAGACAAGAACCCACAGGAAGCTCTGGAAAATCTGGATCGCACACAGGCCACCGTCGAATCCGCCGATCTTCCAGAACAGTCTGCCCAGGCGTTGGTCAGCCTGCTGGAACGCAGTCAGAAGAACGTTCGCACCTACATGGAGCAACGTGCTCCGCTGCTCGCAAACGAAGCACGTAACACTCGCGTTCGAGAAATCATCGACGCAGAAGTCCAGAAACACATTCGCGTTGAAGAAGAGATGGCGGAACTGACCACTCAATTCAACGACCTCATGCGACAGCGTCGGTATCCGGAAGCTCAGCTGGTCGCTGAGAAAGCGAAAGACCTTAGCCCAAATCTTCCTCAATCGATCATTATGTACGAGAAGGTGAAACTGCAGCGTCAGATCGCCAAGATCGAAGATTTGAAAGAGAACAAAGCTAATACTGCTCTACAGATGCTGAACGGTGTTGATGAAGCGATGGGCAGCTCAGTTGACGACTACGCGTTGCCGGATGCAAAGACATGGAAAGACATGTCAGCACGCCGAGCAGGTTATACAGCGGACGCTCGTGATCGCAGCGAAAGCGAACTGCGTATTGAAAAGTCACTCAACGAAACGATCTCACTGCACTTCCATGCCGTTCCTTTGACGGAAATCATTCGTCACATCGCGACGACTCATGGTATCAACATCATTCTTGATACTCGGGCGATCGAAACCCAGGGACTGCTGGCCGACCAGTCAGTCAGCATCGATGTCGACAACATCAAACTCAAGAGCGCCTTGAACCTACTGCTGGATCAGGCCGGTGGACTTGTGTATGACATCGAAAACGAAGTCCTGAAGATCACCAATATGCTCGATCAGGAGACCAAGTACACGGCACGAGTCTACAACGTTGCGGACCTTGTTGTACCACTGGGCCTGAGCAATCAAACAGGACCATTCGATAGCCTGACTCAGATGAACCAGAACAACAGTTATGGCTATGGTTCCGGCGCTGCGGGCAATGGTCTGTTTCAGGTCGACGACGATCTCGCGATCGGGGTTGGTGGCAATGGATCTCGCGGCGGCAGTCGCGGTGGACGACGAGGAAACGACAATGGTGTTGACTTCAGTGGTTTGATCGACCTGATTACCACAACTGTGGAACCCGGAACATGGGACCTCGACGGTGGAGCAGGACGACTTGACGGTGAAGAAAACACGCTGAGCCTTGTGATTCGACAGACACCAGCCGTTCACGAACAGATCGTGGATCTGCTCGGACAGCTGCGTAAACTTCAGGACCTGCAGGTGACCGTCGAAGTTCGGTTCATCAGCGTGACAGACAGATTCTTCGAACGCATCGGCGTCGACTTCGACTTCAACATTCAGGATAACCTGGGCGACCCAGCCGGGGTTCCAGCATTCGGCTCACGTAACCTGCAGTTCCCAACTGGTGGTGGAGCAGCCGGTGGCGGTGGTGCGGCTGGTGGTCAGCAGGGTCAGGACCTTCGCGGTGGCGGCGGTGGCGGTGGTGGCGGTCAGCAGGGCCAGCAGGGCCAGCAGGGCCAGCAGGGCCAGCAATCAGCAGGACTGTTTGACAGCATTCAACGTGTCAACGCCCCACGCGATGACTTCAATGGACAGACAGTGGGAATGTCAAGTCCTGATGCTTTCACAGAAGACTACGACATCCAGTTCCGTCAGGGTTCGTTTGAACTGGGCGTACCGGACTTTGGTAACTTCAATCCAGACGCCGGTATCCAGGTGGGAATGGCAATCTTAAGTGACATCGAAGCGTTCTTCTTCATCCAGGCCGCTCAGGCCGACGAACGAGCGAACATTATGTTTGCTCCGAAGGTGACGCTGTTCAACGGACAACAGGCAACGATTACAGACCAGACCACTCGACCATTCGTACTGGCTTTGATTCCAGTCGTCGGTAACGGTGCGGTCGGATTCCAACCTGTCGTGCAGCCAGTCTCAGAAGGCATCTTCCTGCAGGTTGTCGCGGTGATCTCTGCGGACCGACGCTTTGTCCGGCTTTCACTGGGCCCACAGTTCAACAACATCGTTGACGTCTTCACATTCTCCTTCGCCAGTGGCGGAGCCGGTGGCCAGGCCATCGGTGGTGGCCAGCAGGGCCAGCAGGGTGGTGGCGGTGGCGGTGGATTCGGCGGTGGTGGCGGTGGTCAAGGTGGTGGCGGTGGTGGATTTGGTGCCGGTGGTATCGGTGGTCAGCAAGGCGGCGGTCAAGGCGGCGGTCAAGGCGGCGGTCAAGGTGGCGGCCAGCAAGGTGGTGGTGGTGGTGGTGGAACTCTGACACTACAGCAACCGGTCGTAGAAAACATCAGTGTGTCAACAACGGTCAGCGTGCCAGACGGTGGAACAGTCCTGTTGGGCGGTATCAAACGTCTGCGTGAAGGCCGGAACATGGCTGGTGTGCCAATCCTGAACAAGATTCCATACGTCAGTCGCCTGTTTAAGAACAGTGGTGTCGGACGTGAAACGGAGAGTGTGATGTTGATGGTGACTCCTCGGATCATCATCCACGAAGAAGAGGAAGAGTTGATCCTTGGGACTTCGGGCCCACTATAACAGGCGACGTTAGTCTGGCATTGCGGGTCCAGGCTGACACACATCCCGTCCGGCTCAGGTGCGGTCTGACCGGGCGGGAATAACGCCTGACAATCTCCGCTACGTTCCTCGTTGCCCTAAAGTGACAGCGATGGGGTCCGGTCGCCACGAAATGCGGGTTTCGTGGCGACCTTTTTTATGCGCCGTCGAAACTTCGCGCACAGATTGTGAATTCACACCAGCACGACACGCCAGCGAGCGAATCCCGTTGGCCACTCAGTCGCGCGTCATGCGCGTCATG
>CALFOL010000133.1 GCA_937919915.1 uncultured Planctomycetaceae bacterium | reverse complement strand
CGTCGCGAAGCGCGTTCCCGTGTTCGTCTTTGTCGTGATACGCTCCAACGCCGTCGGATTTCTCCAGACCGTACGCCAGCGGTTCGAAGCGGACATGGCAGACTCCGCAATTACTGTCGGCGACACGACCTGCAGCGATGCCGCGCTGAGTCAACCCGTTCTTCGTGGGCGGCGGCGTGGTATTAACACACGGCGGCGGCGGCGGCGGCGGCGGCGCGTTAATGGTGCCTCGCAACAGATCATGCAACACAAAAAGACCTCGTGAAACCATGGACGCTTCGTCGCCACCGATCGTCAGTACACTTCCCTGAGTCAACAATCCACCGCGTGCGGGAACCGTTTCAAGGTCGTTCCGCTGCGGTCATGAACGCGTTGCCTTTGCCTTCGGTGAAGTCGTACAGTACGGTCAGGCCGCGATGCGTTCTTTGTGGCGACTGGGCGGCGGCAATGGAGGAATGGAGCAACAATGCCAACAGCATCGTGGCACTTACGAAACGCATTGCATTAGGAAATACGTTCGAAGGACGCTCTGAAGTCATTACGACAAATCCAAAGGGACAAAGACACGATTCTCATGCCAGTATGCCGCGGCCGACGAAACGTGTCACAGTTTCCGGAACAATTGCAGCGAAACGAAAACTGGTGCTTACTTTGTGTTCCCCGCCCGGAAGTTGGTCAGCACTTCCTGCTTAGACAAAGCACGGCTAAATACCGCGACCAGAAAGAATTCCCCGTGCCACGGACGATCATGAGTGAATTCGTTGCCCAACCCCAGCCGATAGTCGTTGTTCCACGATGAGAAATCTCCCGGACGTTTTTCGCTGGCCCGTTCGATACCATCGATGTGCAGTCGGTGCCATCCGTCGTTGCTGCGGGTGTAAACCACATGGGTCAGATCTGCCGCGACGGAATGATTGCGAGATGGCAGATCCGGGATGCCGTTTCGATTCTTTTTCTCCGTGCGAATTCGCCCGATAAAGGAACTCAGGTGCGACTCATTCGGCAGTTCCGCCGGGTCTCCACCGTGCCCCAGCGTAAAGTTTCGATTCGACGTGTCGTGTGAAAGCGTCGCAATGCGTGCTGGCCCGGACTGGCTGGCGATCGTCGGCCGAACCCACGCTTCCACTGTCAATTCGTTGGTTTGGCGACACGCTTTGATAATCTTGTCCGCGGGTTTGTCGGATGCAATCAAGGTGGAATCATGCAATGCAAGGCCTCCACCAGACAGCCACTGAACCGCGTCCGTTTTTTCGATTCTCAATTCCAGCGGCGAACCAACTCCGGAAACGTCATGGACGATCGCTCCGTCGTTTTCGTCGAATCGATAGAGGCTGATGAGTCCGTCTGCGACGCGGGGTTCAACGCTTTCCACGCGCGAAGACGTGTCCGGCCCCGCAATGGCAAATTGCCCCTGCCCAACGTCAACGGTGGCCGCGTCATCCTTCCGATGTAACTCGACGCGACCTTCGATCACATCCAGGCGAGACGTCGTCGCATCGGCCGTCAGCGTAAATCGTGTCCCCATGACTTTGAACATTGCCGTCGCAGTCGCCACCAGCAGTGATTTTCCGAATGGCTGTTTTGCCACGTGCGCCGTCAGGGCTCCCTGAGTCAGCATCAGATTCTTGCTGGCGCTGTTCCATCGTGTCAGTTGGTCGAGCCGGACGATCGATTCCGGCCCAAAGATGACTCGCGTGCCATCGACATAATGAATCGCCGCAACAGCATCTGTTGGGACGGTGATGACATCGCCGGTTTTCAGTGGCAGCCCTGCTTCGGCCGTGATTTCGTGACCATTTCTGGCGATCATCACATTCTGGTCAGTGTGGCCGATCGTGGCATCCGCCATTTTCAGCGGCTGTTGTAAATAGACCCCAAGACCGATACCCGCTCCGACAAGCAGTGTCAGGCACATTGCGAGCATCACCAAACGTCGCCATCCATTGCGATTGGGAACCCGACGGCGTGGGACAACGATTTCGACTCGTTGTTCGATAGTGGCAGTTTCGTCGTCGAACAGGTTGCTGTCAGGGAATTCGTCGTCAATGCGCGCCATCGCCAGACCGCTGACGTCGAAGCCTTCGGCGTGGGCCAGCAAAGCCGCCTGAACGTCACACATCTGAACGAAGATGTCCTTTGCGGCTGGATCTTCGCTAATCAGTCGCTGCAACTCTGCCGACTCCTGATCATTCCGGATGTCGCTGAGCCATTTCGTTTTGAGTTCTTCAATGCGTTGCATTTGCTTCTCGCCGGGGGCCGCTGTTCTGTCCGCGATCAGTTCTCACTGTTGCTTCGTTGAATACACGCAGGCAACTGAGCCAGCGTTCGACATAATATGTTCCGCACAGCGCCCGAAGTGGTTTGCAGCATTTGTGCGATTTGATTGAAATCGCAGCTCTCATGATATCTCAGGCGAACAACTTCCTTTGCTCGCTCGCCAAGATGCTGCAGGCATGTTTCGAGCGACTCATCGATGGCAGATTCATATTCGTCGGTCACTGTTTCGTCGTTCCATCGGGCGGCGACAACTTCTCCGTAGACTCGGAGACGTGCGTCATACCGACTGACTTGCCGCAGTTCTTCTCGCACCACATTGCGAGCAATTGAGCGGATCCATGCACCAAAGTCTCGGCCAGGCTCAAATTAATCAAGATGCTGATACGCGTTCACAAACACCTGTTGCACCATATCTTCTGAGGCACCACGATCGTACAGCATGGCCGTCACGATTGGCAAAACCGATTACTGATACCGACGAATGATTTCGGCATAAGACTCCCCATGGCCGTCCAAAACGGCCGCGATAATTTCATCGGTCGTCAGATCCGCCACCGGCTCAGCCTCGGAAGATGTCGTCCGTTGGTTCACAGGTCAATATGCCGCCCAATGCTCGGGTGTCACAGGAAACTGCGATAAATGTCGTTGTTGGCCTGATAGTCTAGTACGTGTCCTGAAAGTTCTTCTGTTGTTCGAAGTGCGGGCGAAATGGGGTGAGTTGGTTCGAAGGTTGTGGCAATCTTCGCGGGGCGAGGCAACCAGGAGGCAATGATCTCGCGTTGGCAGACGTTTTTAGGTGTTCGGCGCAGACCGCCGCCACGGCTGGACAGAAAGGGGGTCCGGTAGACCGGTCTCATTGTTTTCTCTCGGGAACGCATAAGGGGTCAGGGTGCACCCTGACACGAATGGCACTGCGAGTTGGTGTGGAAGGGTTGATGTCGACGCCAGAGTCTGTTTTTGCCAATCTCTGATTGGCGCAGATTGTTGGCAGCTTCGATAGCGTCAGGGCTGTGCGGATTCCGAATGGGGGAGTTGTTGTGCGAAACAAAGCATTCGGATATTCGCGATTCAACTACCGCTGGCCAGGTAGAAGAAGGTATCAGCCTGGACGCACAGCGTTCGGAAATCTCAGCATGGGCTGAAGCCAACGACTTCGACCAGGTGGACATCTTCGAAGACGCCGACGTCAGCGGAAAGCAAGCCGATCACCGACCAGTCAAGCCTCAGAATGTCTGTCGCAGATAACGTTGAACCCGGCGAAACAACGATGTTGATCGCGTTTGAATGCGAACGTGGCCGACGGAATACAAAGCGGGAGGCACCTGGTCGGACAATTCCGTCAATGCGACCGTCACCAGGTAGGTAACTTCGATCGGTTCAATTCCGTCTGCTGTTGGTCGGCCATTGACGAGTCGAGAGATCGCCAGATTGGTCGGCAGGGTTGTTGATCGCAATGTCGCCACGTCTTTGACGCGGCCGGCAGTCGGCGCTGCTCCACCGGAAACCGGCAGAAACTGGACTGACTGACCGGGCTGCAGAAACTCGACATCGTCTTCCGAAACACAGGCCATCACTTCGACCTCTGACCGGTTGCCGACATAGCCGAGCAATGTTCCGCGAGTCATCCACGCTCCTGTGTTGCGATTTGTCACGGCGGTGCCGTTCCAGAATTCAGTCAGATCCGAACGCTCCTGCCTCGGCACAGCTGGCGGAGGCAGGAACGTTCCCGCCGCGGTGCTGACCACGGCCAAGCTCTTCGTTTCCTCTTCGAATTTCCCCAGCGCTTGTGTGGCAGCCTTCAGTGACTCGCGGACAGTCGGTAGCAGAGCGGAATTTGCTGTGGTCGTGTTGCTTATCAGTGCATCCCGTTGGGACGTAAGTTCCACAACTCGACCAGTGAGGCGTTGTCCCATGTTCTGCAGTTCCGGGTTACTCAGCGTCGCGAGAACCATGCCGGGGGTGACATCATCACCATATTGCACTTCCGGCGTTAGCCTGCCAGCCAACGTCGTATACAATGCAGCAGCCGTCGACTGCACAAACGCTGGTGAGACAACGGAACGTGGCAACGGAATGAAGATCGCCGCCAGCCCAATAATCGCGGCGAGAGCGATTCGGCTCCAGGCTTTCATGTCGTAGTTTGCCATGATGTCACGGGCGAAAAGTTGATTCAGAAAGTTATACGCGGGAAGAACGACAAATCCCAAACCGATGGTCAGCGTCAGGACCGCCCCGACCAGCTGCAGGTGCCATTCATACGTCACATGCCGCACCAGCTGCAGGATAGCGAGTGTCAGAAAAACGCGGTACACCATCGACAACAGTCCGTAAATCAGCAGGGTCGCGTACGTGTGGCCAAATTCGTGAGATTGCTCTGAGCGCCCTGTCACCATTCGCTGCGCGCCGTTCTGCACGACGGCGGCGGACCTGCCCGCCAGGTTCGGAATCCGGACCAGATCCGCCAGTAGAAAGTACCCGTCAAAACGCAGCAATGGATTCCCATTGAACAGCAGCGTATTGACGGAACACATCAGCATTGTGTTTAGCAGCAGAGATTTCAACAGCCCCGGTGACGCCTGCCACCATAACAACATGCAGGCCGAGGCGACAATCAGCTCGACGGCGATACCCGCCGCCGTGACCAGCAGTCGTTGTCGGCGGGGCAGCATCCAGGTGTCAGTCACATTGGTGTACAGCACGGGAGTGAACACCATCAGCATGACGCCGCACTCATTGCACTCCGCTCCGAAATACCTGGCGGTCAGCGCATGTCCGGCTTCATGCAGCACCTTCACCGTCACAAAGATCAACAGCATCAGCAGAACGTTTTGCGGTCCCAGGAATTCCTGAACAGTCGGCAGAGCGGTTTGCAGTTCTCGCAGGTGGAACATCGCCAGCAAACACGCCGCAAAGACCATGACTGTGGCCAGCTTCAGCACGAAAGGCTGTGTCAACCTGGAAACCAAGGGCAACGCGGCAGTTAGCCATCGTGATGGATTCAGCAGCGGCACCTGAATCCGCAGCAATTGCAATAACGGCTGCAGAAGTCGTTGCCAGGTGGGCCGAGCAGCGGGGCCAGCCAGACGAAGCGAATCGCCAGGCCCGATCTGCCGAATCAACTGATGTCCTGCGAGCGACCGGACGAATGGGCCCAGATCATCAGCGGTCAGTGCGTCCTGTGGAGAGAGTTCGTGCAGGCGCAACAGAAGTTTTTGCAGCGTCACGTGGCCATCCAGAAAGTTCAGGATGGCGTATTCGGTTTCATCCAGCCAGGTGTACTGCAGCCTCAACGGATCTTTCACCACCCAACCGCCGGAATCATGCGGTACGGAAATCAGGTCAGGGCGTTTGATCCACGGAAACAACAACTTCGATCGGTCCTTCAATATTAAGCCAGCGTCTGCGGTGAGGCGAGCGGCGAATGAGAATTTACCGTAGTGGAATTCGCCAGAACGCCATTCTCGCAGGGAATTCAGCGAATTCCACTACGGCAGGCAACAACTCATTTGTCGCTCGCCTAATCAATGATCAACGAGCCGCTCATACCTGGCAAAGCCGCCAGGTCAGCATTGTCGAACTCGGCATAGAATCTGACCTGCATGTTGATCGGATCAATTTCTGAACTGATAAACGTCACTTTGCCCCGGATCATTTCCCCCGGGCTGCTGGAGCTCAACTGAATCCGCACGGGCTTGCCAACAAGTTCCGTCAGACCTTGCTGAGCAGGCAGGAACCCTTCCGCTCGCAGAGTTTTAAGCCCAATGATACGAGCCACCGGCGCACCTGGTTCGACCCATTCGCCGACCTGTCGTTCGACTTTCGCGATGACGCCATCAAACGGAGCGCGAATGTTTCGCTGTTCCAGCTTCAGTTGTGCCATAGCCAGGTCGTTCGTGTGAATCTCATGTGTCACCTTCGCCACTGCCAGAGATTTTTGTTCCTGCTGCACGAGCGTCTCATACCGGCGGACCTGTTCGTCTGTTTGTTGAATGGCTGCCTGTTCGGCCTGCGGTTTTAGTTTTCGAACACGATGCTCATCACGCGCCTGCTGGATTTCCAGTTGCCCTTTTTCCACCGCTGTCTTCAGACGATCAAGTTGTGATGCTGAGATACTTCCTTTGAAAGACTCTCGCGCATTCTCGGCTCGTTCCAGTTCCAACTCTCTCAGTTTTGTATCGGCAGCGGCCACTTGCACGGCGATGTCACTGTCGGCTTCTGATGTTGCGATCTCAAGGCCGACTTCCTTCACACGACGTCCGGACTTCGCTTCCTGCAGTTGGGTCTTTGCTGCTGTGATGGCAAGTTCGTTATTGGCTTTCATCTCGGCCACCCTGACGTTTAACTCAGCCGCCTTCAGATTCAGAGTCTGCTGCTCGTTCTCCAGAATCGCGACAACCGTCGACTTGGTAACGGCTTGTCCTTCGCGGATTGTAATGTCAGCCAGCATGCCGGCATCGCGAGCGGGGATGTCACACTGGTGCACCAGAGTGATGGTGACTCGCGGAACCTGGATTGGTCCGTCCTGTGCTGCCAGATGTTGAACCTGCGCGACGGCGGCGGCCAACGAGGTCACGGTGAACAAGGCGGAACGAATCCAGGCGTTGAACTGATTTGAATCAGAGATTGGTGTCGACATGGGAACTTGCTCCTGCGGGACACAGAGTTGGTTGGCCCGTCAGCATAACGAATATCACGAAATACAGTCTTTTCAGTATCGGCCGTTGTTCGCCGCGAATCTGAACCTGATCGTGTCTGCTGCTTGATGGGCCGCCAATGGAATTGCTGAGAATCGGACATTCAGCGTGGGAAATACCTGACAAATGGCCCGCACGTCTGCCGTTGAAGGCCGAATTCGCTACACTCAATATCTTCCATTTTCTGCTCATCCCCATCTTTTCACCAGATCAGCTCCATGAAAGATCCACGAATCACGCGGCTTGCAGAAACACTGCTCGACCACAGCTGCAAACTGAAGTCCGGCGAAAAAGTGATCATCGAAGCCTTCGATCTGCCCGAAACGGCTTTGGTGTGTGATCTGGTCGACGCCGCGTACGCTCGCGGAGCCACACCGCTGGTCGTTTGGAAAGACAACTCGATTCTGCGAAGTCTGTACCGGAATGCGACCGCGGACAGCATGAGCTGGGCCGGTGCCGTGGAACTAGCCGCAATGAAAGCCGCAGACGCTTACATCGGGATCCGCGGGTCGGCGAATAGCGACGAGCTCTCTGACGTCCCGCCCGAGAAGATGGAATTGTACACCGAGCACTGGTGGAATCCGGTGCACAGTCAAACACGCGTCCGTGACACGCGTTGGGTTGTCCTGCGGTACCCCACACCATCGATGGCTCAGTCGGCGCAGAAAAGCACGAGCGAGTTTGAGGATTTCTACTTCGACGTCTGCACGGCGGACTACGCCACAATGGCAACGAATCTTAAGCCTCTGGTGGCTCGCATGCAGGCTGCCGATCAGGTGAAGATTACGGCGCCGGGTACGGATCTGACATTTTCAATCAAGGACATCCCCGTGATTCCGTGTTCTGGAGAATGCAACATCCCTGATGGTGAATGCTTTACTGCCCCCGTCCGCAACAGCGTCAACGGCACGATTCTATTCAACACCAAATCACGTTATCAGGGAGTCGTATTCGACGGCATCGAGTTTGAGCTCAAGGACGGGAAAATCGAGCGAGCGACCTGCAACAACGAACCGGACCGACTGAATCGCATTCTCGATATCGACGAGGGTGCTCGGTACATCGGCGAATGGTCGTTCGGAACAAATAACAAGGTCCTGCACCCAATGCTTGACACGCTGTTCGACGAAAAAATCGGCGGCTCGTTCCACTTCACACCAGGCAACGCTTACGATGACGCCGACAACGGCAACCGCAGCAAAGTGCACTGGGATCTGGTGCTGATTCAACGTGCCGAATACGGCGGCGGCGAAATCTGGTTCGACGGAGAACTGATTCGCAAGGACGGATTCTTTCTGCCAGATGACCTGGCCCCGCTGAATGACGGCCTGCCGCGGGATGGCAGCGTATTACGCTGATTTGTGGCCGCGGGGATTCGATTGAAGAACGCCCGCTCTCGCGAGCGAGGAGCGTTCCCAACACGAAGTAAACTGCTCTAGTGATTATCTAGTGATTAAACAGGAACTCGCGGCTGCTGAGGACGCTCCAGGTGATGTCTTCCAATAGTACACGGCGGTCTTCCGGCGCGGAGTCTGCGAGAAGCTTTAACATGGCTGTTTTTTCGTGCTCCTGAGGATACCGCGACAACGACGACAGGAACAAGTCGTCCAGCAGCGCGGCGTGGTCGTCCTTAAACTGGTCCAGCCACTTTTGCAGCTGATTGTCTTTCTCTGACAACTTACCATTGATCGTACTGCCGTTGTTAATGTGCAGTACCTGAACCATGCTGGGCTCTTCACTGCGTTCGCATTCGCAGGTGATGCGACGCTGGTTGCGACCGAATGTTTGTAGAAAATAGGATTGCACGGCCGAATCGTAAAGTTGAATCGCTCGCGTACCTTTAGGGTAGAAGTCGGTATCGCGGATGTCGGCACCGGGGAATGCGATTTTGTTGAATTCGGTTGGTACACCGCTCACCTGAGACACCGCGTCCAGCATGACTTCGGCCATCAGGCGTTTAGGGTAGTACCGCGAGTAATACCGACGATCGCCAGCGTTGTCTTCCAGCGGCACGCTTTGCCGTTGGTACGTGGCCGACTTCAGAATCTCTCGCATCAGCGACTGAAGGGAGTAGTCTCTGTCGACAAGAAAATCGGACAACGCCTGCAACAGCTCTTCGTTGCTGGCCGGGTTCGAAGCTCGCATGTCGTCAATCTGTTCGACCAAACCAGCGCCCAGGTAGTTGCTCCAGACACGATTGCTGATTGATCTGGCAAAGAGCTTGTTTTTCGGGGACACCAACCAGTCCGCAAGATATTCGCGACGATCAATCTCACTGTCGAACGGCAGCGAAGCAGCGTCCAGCGGTGCGGGAGGTTGCGGCTTTCCGGTGCGTGGTTGAATTAGTTCGCCGGACGAGACTGTGACCAGTGTCCGCTTGCCGTCACCGTTGCGAGCGTCGCCACCCCAGCCTTTGGCTCGCACACGTGAAAACAGGTTCGCGAAACTATAGTACTGATCGTTGGTCCATTTCTCTAAAGGATGGTTGTGGCACTTAGCGCACCCGATAGACAAACCCAGAAACGCCTGGCTGACGTTTTCCGCCATGTCTTCGGGACTTTGATGCAGGGCGAAAAAGTTCGTGGCGCCGTTCTCCATGCTCGAACCCCTGGCCGTGATGACCTGGCGTACGAATTCGTCCCACGGGGTGTTGGCTTCAACCTGATCATGCACCCATTTGTAGTAGGCCTTTACTGCATCCGGTCGCAGCAGATTGCCGTTGATCATGAGCAGGTCAGCCCAGTGCATTGCCCAAAAATCGTTGAATTCAGACCGATTCAGCAACGATTCAATCAGGTCGTCACGTTTGGTAGGCGAACCACCAGCAAGGAACTCGCGAACTTCCAGCGATGTTGGCAGCGTGCCGATCGTGTCCAGAAACACGCGCCGCACAAACACTTCGTCGGTACATGCGGGCGATGGATTGAGGTTCAATCGTCTCAGTTGTTTCAAAACGAGCTCATCGATGAAGTTACGTCTTCCGGCCAGCACGTAAGCTTCGGGAGTGATCTGCTGATCGAATGGAGAAGTGATGCGTGAGATTACGATCTGGCTGCCGAACCACACAGAGATCGCACCTTCGCCGGGACCGATCACCGTTGCCGTGCCGTTTTCTTCGACCGTTGCCACCGCTTCGTTGGCCGATGTGAATTTGGCCCATTGCGTTACGTCTTCGACGCGTCCATCCGAATAGTGGGCGCGCACAATCATCGGCTGCTGCTGGCCCTTTTTGAGGGTCACAATGTTAGGCAGAATTTCCAGCTGCTGAAGTCGGGCATCCTGTTCTGTTGGTGCAGGAGCACCGTCTGCAATCCATTCTGCGATGACTTGATAGTGCTGCGAATCTTCGTCGATGCGTTTGCCGCCTTTGTGCGGAATTGCAGCGGTGGGCTTCGTCAGCAACAGACTGAGAGCTGGTTCGGCCAGGTCCACGCGACGACCTAGTTGCTGGGTCGTGATGTTGAAGTGATCGCGAGCAGTATCATAGCCCCTCAGCGAAAGTCGGAAGCCGCCCTTGCCTGCCAGAGCTCCATGGCAGGCTCCGCCGTTGCAGCCCTGTTTCGCCAATACCGATTGGACATGGTTTCGAAAGGTCCACTGAAACCGCTCTGTGGTATTAGTCACCGTGATTTTTGCCGTGGCGATTTCGCGCTCCCCCGCGATTGCTCGAACAGTTGTTTCGCCATCGCCGACAGCAACAGCAAGGTTGCCTTCGATCCGAACAATACTCTGGTCGTCACTTTTCAGCTCCGCCTGAATCAGCCCAGTCGCCGTGTCGCCATCGAATCGCTCAACGATAATCCGATGTCGAGCGGCCTGACCGTCGAGCACCAGAGATGCGGGCAGCAGGCGAACTTCTTCGCCCAATAGTACGGAGACGGAGCAAAACAGGCTCAGAGAAATCAGGCAGATCGAAAACCGTGTCAGCATCAAACAGCCTCGTGGAAATGTGGTGGGACGGGCAAATGTCGGAGAACACTATGTTACAGGAAAACGCCCCCGGAATTCCACGCTACACCAGGCTGACTCACGGTTTGGCCGGTGTTGCCGCGTCTTTCGTCTGAATACGAATGCGGCGGTATTCGACCTGGCCGCGATCGCCTTCCAGTCCGATCGGTCCGGAGTTCGGCACCTTGAATTCCGCTTCCAGCAGCTCGCCATTACATGTGCATTTCGCGACGTTTCCCGTCGCTTCCACGACTAATTCGTTCCACTGTTGAGGCTTATAGTGCTTCAGGTCTTTGTACGGTCCGGCCAATTTAAAATCGCGACATTGCAATTGAGGTCCACGTAAAAAGACGCCGCTGTCTGCATTCGGTGTAGCGCGAAATTCCAGCTTCAGCACGAAGTCACCAGAGAAATCATCCGTCGTGTAGAGTTGTTGAATCTTCCGGCCTTCAGGGGGAATTGTCACCACAATGCGATTGTTTTTTGCGATGTAGCGTCCCCCCGGGGTGCGGACCTGATTATCGAATGTAGCCGGCTCCGTCACGATTGGCCAGGGTGGTGCATTCCTGTCGTTCTTCTGCCAACCCGCACGTGACTTCAGCATTTGTTCGTTGGTGGGGCGAAACCCCCACCCGGTCAGGTCTTTACCGTTGAACAAACTTCGAAAGCCGTCTTCAGGTTCAAAGTCTTCTGTGGCTTCTTTGTGCAATCCAAGCGTTGTCAACACAGGCGACAGTGCGTCTTTCCACATTGTGTATCCCGCTGCGTTCGGATGCAGCAGGTCCGGGAATTCTTCTTTGCGAGCATCTCCGTCCGCGTCGGCAAACAGCGTCCACGTG